>JANPCS010000403.1:0-9973 GCA_031431065.1 Hyphomicrobiales bacterium
CTCGCGGCACAGGTCACCCGTCAATGCCTTCGTCCACATCCTCTCCTGCATCGCCGCCTACGGCCTCAAGCCCGTCAAGCCAAGGATAAATGGCCACGTCAACCTCACAGCTTATCCATAATCGGGGTTCAATAGAGTGGAAGCAAGTCGGCAATTTTGAAAGGTCCGATGTAGAGCTGGCCGTCGCGCGCTATCATATCCGCCCTGCTTTCGTTGCCAAGAAGCCCCAGCACGGTGCGCAGGTTGGCTGTTTGATCGGCGGTCATGTCGAGATGTGGCTCGAGGATGGCGATCAAGCCATCGAGGTCGTTGGTTTCGGTCGAAAGTCTACCCGCGATCCGATTGGCGGAATCAAGCATCACTTCACCCTTGCCCCAATAGCGGACAGTTCCTTGAGCGAGGACCACGTTCCCGATGGAGAAGGTGCGGCGGTCAGCGAGAAAGCCATCAATGTCACTTCGCTCGATGCGCAATTCCGGGCGTCCCACCGGCTGATAGTTCAATCCGTCAACGGACGCTGCGATCTCTAAGCGCCCATCCCCGGCGATCCGGCTGTCGAACCTCACGCGATCGGCTGTCAGGAGTCCAGAGAGCTTGAGCCCGGGCAAGTCAACGGCCACGCTTGGCTGATTGTCCTTGCCAATGGTGACACTGGCAATCGCTCTTTTGTGTTCCGCGCTCACGGGCAGAGATGTCACACCGTTGATGGCGGTGGGTCCATCGACGAGAATCACCACCTGCCAGGGATTATAGGCAAGTGCCACAGCCAGCAGCTTGGTTGACTTCAGCTCAAACCGCTCATCGACGCTCACCGCGGGAGCGTTGCAGGCAAATTCAAAACGGAACGGAAATCCACCCCAGCTTTCCGCGTTGCAGTTGAGTGACAGACCGCGATCCTTCAGGCTGCTTCTCTCCCGCGCGAAGCGATCCTTTGCCAATTCGATGGCAACGAGCCAATAGACCGACCAGAGAGCTCCAGCGAGAATCAGCAGAAGAAGCGGCAGGAGAATCAGCCAAGGCCGGTTTGGACGTGCAGTCATTTGATTTCGACTCGCGGGCTGGTGTAGTTATCTTCGAACACCATGAAACAGTTCTGGATTTTTGGCTATGGCTCGCTGATGTGGCGGCCGGGATTCGACTACAGCAGCAAAGAAGCGGCGTTGATCCGGGGCTATCACCGGCGGCTCTGTGTCTACTCTCATGTTCATCGTGGAACGCCAGAACGGCCGGGACTTGTGCTCGGCCTCGATCGCGGCGGGTCTTGCCACGGCGTCGCCTTCATGATCGAGCCCCATGGCTGGAATGCGGCAATCAACTATCTGCGCGAGCGCGAACAGGTCACCAAGGTCTATGTCGAGCGCCGCACAACCATTGAGCTGCTGGCGTCGCATGAAAGAGTGGAAGCCGTAACCTATGTTGTCGATCGCAGACACCAGCAATATGCCGGAGTTCTGCCGATCGAGTCGCTTCTCACTCATGTACAGCAGGGCGAAGGCGTATCGGGTCTGTGTACCGACTATGTGACCAATACCTACCAGCACTTGCGGGAGATGAAGATCAAAGACCGAACGCTCGAAACAATTGTCGCCAAACTACAAGATCAAGCAGCAACCAGCAGGGCCTGATCGGCCTCGGCGAATCCCGAAACTCCCTCTGTAGCAACCGAGCGTTCATAGAGTGCCCAATCCAGATCGCGCTGTACGCGATCAGCCGTCTCCGAATCACGTGCCAAGAGGTGAACGTGAAGTTCATCTCCCGCCTCCAGCCAGGGAAGCAGCGCCGGCAGATCGAGCCTCGAACCCTCAATCGCAACGGGAAATCGCCCCACCCTGATGGGTTGCCGATGACCACGCGCATTGCGCACCGCGACATAAACCGCACCCGGAAGCGGCGGGCAGGACTCTCGCGAATAGATCGAGTGGATGTAGGACTGGCCCGAGTGCCCGCGCCAGTACCAGAAGCGTTCTCCGAAGCCAAGATCCTCGGGAAGTTTAGCGGATATGGGATGACCGTTCAGCATGAGAACAAAAATAGAACAAATTGTTCCAGCCGTCAAGCCGTCTCTTTAACTGCAGCTGGAATACCCGCAAGACTGGCAGGTCGAGCAGCCCTCCATAAACACCAACGACCGCTCTCCACAGCGCGGGCATCCAGCGCGCCGTTCGGCGGGCGCCGCCGCCAGCTCCAACCCGTTCCGCGGCAGAAAGCCGGTCTCGATCATGTGGCGCTCGATCACCCCGCCAATTGCAGCCAAAAGGCTGGGCACATAGCGTCCCGCCACCCACTGGCCGCCACGCGGATCGAAGACGGCTTTGAGTTCCTCAACCACAAAAGACACATCACCGCCTCGCCGGAACACGGCGGAGATCATGCGCGTCAAGGCCACCGTCCAAGCGTAGTGTTCCATGTTCTTCGAATTGATGAAAATCTCGAAGGGACGCCGCATGCCATCGGCAATCACGTCATTGATGGTGATGTAGATGGCGTGATCGGTTTCGGGCCACTTCAGCTTGTAGGAATAGCCCGGCAAAACCTCGCCGCGTTCCATTGGAGCGTGGCCTCCGGCTGTCAGCACCTCGGCACCTGTCGACAGAACGGATCCCGTCACGGCATTCGGCCTGAATGTGGTACAGCCCTTGAGGCCAAGATCATACGCATCTTCATAGACCGTCCTGAATGCCTCGAACGTCGATTCGACCGGAATGTTGATGGTCTTGGAAATCGAACTGTCGATATGTTTCTGAACCGCTGCCTGCATGACGAGGTGATCTGAAGGTGTCAGGGTCTCTGCCGTCACAAAGACCTCCGGCAGGGGCACATCCTCTCCATGCAACTGCCACCACAGCGCTGCCGCATAGTCCGTCACTTTCTCCGTCCGGCTGCTGCCGTCGGGCTGCAATATCTTGCGTTCATAACGAATACTGAAAATCGGTTCAATGCCGCTTGAGACATTTCCGGCCAGGAGCGAGATCGTCCCGGTCGGGGCGATCGAGGTCAGAAGGCCGTTGCGGATCCCGGAGTCGGCAATGGCAGACCGAATGGAAGGCGCCAAACCGGCGGCGTGGCCGGCGGCACCGAAGGACTTCGCATCAAAAAGCGGGAAAGCCCCGCGTTCCCTTGCCAGATCAATGCTCGCCAGGTAGGCCGCTCGCTCGATCACTCCCATCCAATGCGCCGCAGCCGCAGCGGCATCTTCAGCGCCATAGCGCAAGCCGCACATGGCGAGCGCATCGGCGAGCCCCGTCACGCCCAGCCCGATCCGCCGCTTGGCCTTGGCCTCCGCCTGCTGCTGCGGCAATGGATAACGCGACACATCGATGACATTGTCCATGAAGCGCACGGCCAGCGTCACAGCACCTGCCAGCTCTTCGTCCTTCAATCGGGCCTGCGGTGAGAACGGCGCATCGACGAAGCGCGTGAGATTCATCGAACCCAGCAGGCAGGCGCCGTAGGCTGGTAGTGGCTGCTCACCACAGGGGTTGGTGCATGCGATCGTCTCGCAATAGGAGAGATTGTTGTCGGCGTTGATCCGGTCGATGAAGATCACACCGGGCTCAGCATAATCGAAGGTTGCCCGCATGATCTTGTCCCACACCGCGCGGGCCTGCAATGTCCGATAAGTTACACCCTCAAACAGCAGCGACCACTCGGCATCGGACTTTACGGCAGCCATGAAGCTGTCAGTGACTAGGACCGACAGGTTGAAATTGCGCAGCCGGGTTGCCGTCTGTTTGGCGGTGATGAAGCATTCGATATCGGGATGATCGCAGCGCATGGTGCCCATCATGGCCCCGCGCCTGGTTCCCGCCGACATGATGGTGCGGCACATCGCATCCCACACGTCCATGAAACTGACCGGTCCCGAGGCGTCGGCGCCCACGCCCTTCACCGGCGCGCCACGCGGCCTGATCGTCGAAAAGTCATGGCCAATGCCGCCCCCCTGCTGCATCGTCAGTGCGGCCTCCTTCAAGGCTGTGAAGATGCCGTTAAGTGAATCAGGGATCCTGCCCATCACGAAGCAGTTAAACAGTGTCACCTGGCGTTCGGTGCCCGCCCCGGCGAGAATCCGGCCAGCTGGCAGAAAACGGTAGTTCTCCAGCAATCCATAGAACTCGGCGGCTCGTTTCTCCCGCTGCTCGACCGGCTCTGCCAGCGCAACAGCCTTGGCGACCCGCCACCAGGTATCTTCGATTGACCCTTCGACTGCCAAGCCGTCCTGGCCTTTCAGGCGATACTTCATGTCCCAGACATCGCGGGAGATCGAATCAGTCGCAGGCTGGCCAAAGCGGTCCATCATGTCACCTCAAGCTGAGGAAGGATCGTAAACCCTTTGACCCCAAGAGTCGAGTATTCGTTCTCTATTTGTACCGGCGCAGCTGAGCCCGGCCCTCGCGCACCAGCTTCGCCGTTTCGGTTTCGATGCATTCCTGAAGTTCCTTTTGAAACACTTTTTTCCCATGCCCCGGAGAAATCGGATCCAGGAACGAAATGACGATCGTTCCCGGCAGCCGGAGGAACTTCCGCCGTGGCCAGAATAGCCCGGAGTTCAGCGCAAATGGGACGCATGGTATGTTGAGCCTCGCATAGAGGGCTGCGGCGCCAGGCTTATAGTCCGGTGGGTCGTCCGGTGCGCGCCGTGTTCCTTCCGGCATGATGACAATCTGGCGGCCCGCTGCAGCTTCGTCTTCGGCGCGCGCCAAGAGATCACGCAGGGCCTGACTTCCCGCCGAGCGCTCGACCGGGATCATCCTGAACTTGTAGCTGAACCAGCCAAAGAGCGGGAGCCACATCAATTCCCTCTTCATGACCATTGCCGGATCATCAAGCAAGGGCAGGATGGCAAAGGTCTCCCACAGTGAGTGGTGCTTGCCCGCAACAAGACAGGCGCCGGAGGGAATATTGTCAGCGCCCCGAACTTCAAGCTTTACACCGGCGATGACCCGCAGCCAGAAGAGCGAGGTTGATGCCCATGCCTGCAGTGCCCTGATGGCCCACTTGCGCGGCATGAACAAGAACCAGGAGCCCAACACCAGGAACAACGCGAGGTTCAGGTAAAACACCAGGTTGAACAGTGCCGACCGGAAATTGATCACCCCGCACCACCGAGGCGCCGCAGCAGGGTGATCCGCGATGTCACGAGGCAGATTGCCGTGGCCGCGACGGGGACCGCAAACAATGCCCCATAACTCCAGACGGCAATTCCGGGAGAGGCAAAAAGCAAGCTTCGGCTGGCTGCCGCAAAGCCGTCACCTGCTTGAACTCCCGTCATCCCGAGAAGCAAAAACGTGACAAGGCCCATCGTTACGCCGATGAACCCCGAAACCAGACCGGAACGCAAGAACCGGCCGTCAATCTGCCGCGCAATGTAGGCGTTCCGCGCGCCAATGAGATGCAAGAGTTCCACCACCGGCCGGTTCGCCTGCAACACGGCACGCGTTGCAAAAACAACAATCGCCACGGCCGAAATACTGATGAGAAGGAGAATAGCATAAGAGAGCACGGTCAGTGCCCGCGCCATGCGAGTCAATTCGGCCTCCCACTTACGATGGGTATCGAGATGCACGCCTTGCGCCTGCGACAGCCGCTCCTCCAGTGCCGTTATGTCGGGTGGTGCTGCTTCATCCATGACAACGCGAATGAGACGCGGCACCGGCAAGCCCTCAAGTGACCGTAAACCCAGCCATGGTTCCAGCAACTTGGCACCGGCCTCCGGTCCCAAGACTTCAACCGCCAGAATTCCAGGGAACCCATCAAGGATAGACCTGACCTTTTCGACTTCCGCATCGATATCGGCCGACTTTATCTGCCGAACCTGCACTGTCATTTCCCGCGCCAATCCGCTGGTCCAGC
This sequence comes from Hyphomicrobiales bacterium, assembly GCA_031431065.1. Lineage (GTDB taxonomy): Bacteria > Pseudomonadota > Alphaproteobacteria > Rhizobiales > Aestuariivirgaceae > Aestuariivirga. The sequence continues at coordinate 5,851 of JANPCS010000403.1, forward strand.
TGGTCACTGCCCGGTCGACAAGGATCAGGGCACCGATTGCCAAACACGCCAGATAGCTCATGACGGCCATGGTCACTGTCAGGGACTTCAGGGAGGCAACGTTGGATGGAATGATGGAACCCGGTTTCATGGCAGGCTGAGGACTCCTTGCTCAAGGTGCATTGCCGGTTTGGTGGCCTGGCGGATCAATCCCTTGTCATGGGTGGCAATCAACATGGTGGTGCCCAGCCGATTGAGTTCGAGGAAGAGATGGAGGAGACGTTTGGCCAGCACCGGATCGACGTTACCGGTCGGTTCATCGGCCAATAGCAATTGCGGTTTGGCAATCACGGCCCGGGCAATGGCGGCCCGCTGTTTTTCACCGCCCGACAGAACCGGGGGAAAAGCCCTGGCCTGATCCGAAAGGCCCACCCAATCGAGCAAGTCCATGACATCCCGCTTGTAGCTCGACTCCGGCTTGCCAGCGATCCGCAATGGCAATGCGACATTGTCAAAGGTAGTGAGATGATCCAGCAAACGGAACTCCTGAAACACCACGCCAATCCGCCGCCTGATCAATGGCAGCCGGTCACGGGAAATCGCGCTCACTTCCTCGCCGAAGATACGCAAGGAGCCGCGTGTCGACTGCAGCGACAGGAACAACAGTTTCAACAGTGACGACTTGCCCGCTCCCGATGGGCCGGTGAGAAAATAGAAGTCCCCCGGCCTCATGACGAAACTCACGGTCCGGAGGATTTCCGGTCCCCGCCCATAGCGAAGTCCAACATCTTCAAGCTGCAACAATGTCAACCCCGCAAATCAAATGCCTTTATCGAACGCGACATTTAACGCGGCATTAACCCTGACAGAGATTTAATGCGGGCAAGGCGCAATTTTCCGCTTCCCGCCGAGGATTCTGTATTCCCGCCATGATCATCCGCTGTCCCTCCTGCACCACCCGCTACGACCTTCCGGTGTCGCGGTTCGACACGGACGGAACCATGATCAAATGTTCAGTTTGTGGCCACGACTGGATCGAGGGCCGGGCGATTGAAGTCAACCATGATACGGCCCCCCAACTCCCCACAGTCAACGATCCGGTTTACCAGCCCGACCACGAAATCCGCCGGCTCGTCGAGGCCAATCGCGAGGCGCAGGAGGCCTTTGCCACTATGCGCAAGCGCCGCCGCCGCTTTGCCATCGCCTGGGCCAGTCTGGCAGTGGTTGCCAGCGCTCCAGTGACCTTTGCACTGGCATTCCCCGAAACGGTGGTCCGGGTGGCTCCTGCCACCATCACTGCTTACAAAGCCCTTGGGCAAGAGGTGAACGTCTACGGCCTGGCTATCCGCAAAGTCGAAGTGCAACATCTCATCGTGGACGGCAAACGGGTCATCGCCATCAAAGGTGACGTGGCCAATGTGTCAGACGGTACGCGCAAGATCCCCTGGCTGCGTTTCGGGCTGAAGGACGGCAAGAACGCCGAGGTCTATTCCTGGCAACTCGATACTGCCGCACGGCCACTCAACCCTGGAGAAAGCACCGGTTTCGTCACCCGCATTGCTTCGCCGCCGGAAACCGCGGGAGAAGTCGAAATTCGGTTTGCCCGGGCAAATGAAATCGGCTCAAATACCGGGCTATGAGTGAAATCGTAATTGATGGCCATCGGATCGGCGTGCTCTTCTCGGAAGCCGAAATCGCCGCCCGGGTGAAGAGCATTGCGGTCGAGATCGCCGTTCGGCAACCCCGCAACTTGCTGGTTGTGCCCGTTCTGAAGGGAAGCTTCGTTTTCGCTGCAGATTTGATTCGCGCCATGCATCACGCGGGATTGTCGCCGGAAGTCGACTTCATGATCCTCTCGAGCTACCGCAAGTCGCAGAAATCGTCGGGGCAAGTCAACGTATTGCGCGACATCGAGACCGATGTGAAAAACCGGGATGTGCTGCTGATCGACGATATTCTCGAATCGGGACGTACCTTGGCCTTTGCCAAGGACCTGCTGAATGCGCGCGGGGCGAAATCAACGCACACGGCGGTGCTCCTCAACAAGCCAGGACATCTTGCAGCCCATATTTCTGCGGATTTCCAGGGTTTTATTTGCCCGGACAAATTCGTCGTCGGCTATGGCATGGACATGGCTCACCAGTTTCGCGAACTGCCCTTCGTCGGGCATGTCATCCCTGCGTCGGATGTCTAGCGGAATGCCACTCCGGCAACAAAACCTCCAGCCACGACCAGCGATCCAAGCATGAATCCCATGAGAACAGCCAAAAAGGCCGCGTTCCTGGACCGCTCCTGCTTGTCCTGACGAATCCGAATAATCGCTTGAACAGTGAGTTCCTCGAGGCGTTCGCGGGATAGTTCCCGAACTCCTTCAACCATGCGATCGCTCATTGCATTGCCCTACACATGGGCTTCAAAAAGCAATTCCCGTGCCAAGCGCAACAAGTGGCCTTTGTATCAATACATCAATACGGGAGTAGGGCTACGAACCCTGCAATCACCAGCGCAACCACGAGCAACTGTAAACTGAACTTCAACATCGGCGAGGAGGCCGTTACGTCCCCATCCGCCCACGAATCCGTTACTTCGCGGCATGAACCGGTGTTGTTTTCCAGCGCCAAGGCTTTGTCCTCCCCGGTCACGATAAATGGCTCGGGGCGCAGCGAATCCACCGGCCCTTGCGTCGCTGGACGATGAGGATGTAGTTCAACCTGAGTAGGCTGTGCTGGCGCTCCGCCCGAAAATGAAAATTCGGACAGCAGTCTTTGACCCAGGCGATGAACGGGCCCAACCTCAAAGGGTTCGGACTTGGCACTCTCCATGAGATGATCGCGCAACAACAGTGGATCAGCCATCATGCGAATAAGTGCTGCATCATCGCTCTCGCCGCCATCGTGCCTGCTCGTACTGGCGGAGATTTCAGCCAAGAGCGTCAAAGTACGATTAGGCAACGGCGCCAGCCTCTGTCCTTCGCCGCGCATGTGTTACTTACCGGATCCTTTGCCGATCCAGTTGGTGCGAATGTCTTCCTTGCGAACGAAGTTCAATTGCTGGATCAGGACTTGCCTTACTAGCTCGGCGCCAATCCGCTTGTTTGCCTCGGTCGCGACCGCCGAAGTCAGGCGATCCAGATCGCTACCCTTGAGGCGTCGAAAATCAATATCAGTGCTGGCAAAGATCACTCTGAAAGCTGCATCATTGAGATATGGACCAGGTTCCAGCTTTACCTCTGAGAGTACGCGGCGATCAACCCCGTAGGATAGTTGAAGAACTACATAACCGACGACATCGCCTCCGCGAATCATAGGGATACTGGTCATCTCGGCCTTCAATTCCTCAATGCCCTGGTCACCAGGCGCGGTACTCTCCGCTGTTCCTGGGTCGGATTTCAGATAGACCGAGGCGAAGGTCGACGCCGCAGTCGCCACGATGACCCAAACCCCCAAGAGAACAAATTTCAACACCAACAGCTAATCCCGGACCAGGTGCAGCTGGCGCGAATACGTTCCATCGGAATCGGCTTTCCTGAGGTTCTCGACTATGATGTCACTGACCTCGCTGACCGCCCCGATGTGAAGTTTCAATAACTCTGAGTTCTCGCGGAGCGATGATGAAAGACGTGTCAGAAGGGGCTTGTTGACTGGATCTGCCGAATCAACGCTGCCAACTCGCGTGATGGCCATGATGTCGCGAAGCGCATGATTTTTCCGGCTGGTAAACCCGGCATGATTGACGGCCTGGTTTCTCCTCAGAACGGAATTCTCGTCTTCAACGGTTTCGATCAACCGTAAGAGACAAACCTGCAGTGCAGACTCGGTGGTAAGTTTCACGGGGTCCAGAAGTGCCATCAGTCAGTACTCCACGTCCATTCGTTTGCAGGCGGGTAGCTAACCGGTAACACCGTTGAGCGCCTGCTGCTCAAAGTACGGCCATTGATCGCGGCTCACCAGACCATCGGCAGCCGGTTGTTTCTCAAGTGACGCCGCGATGCCAAGACCGCCAGCATCGATGTATGCAGTGGCCAGATTGTCAGCAAACAGGGACCTCCAAACTCCGGATGACGAATTTTCCTGTCCATACATCCCCGACTCAGCGCCCGGCAGCATCGATTCGAACAAGTTACGAAGAACCATCTGCTCAAAGG
>JANPCS010000404.1:0-2523 GCA_031431065.1 Hyphomicrobiales bacterium
GGCAGCGTCGCATCCTGCAGGATGGCATCGACACCCGCACCCAAGGACATGATCACTTTCAGATTCGGAAGGCTTTTCAAAATGCCTGGTGGCGGCAGCCAAGCGGCGCAATACTCGATGTCATTGCGATTGCCGATCCGGCCGGGCCAGACTCTGACGTCGAGTTCGGGCGCCACCTTGTGCATGGCCTTCGTCCAAACATCCACCGGCCACGTCGGCATAACAAACAGGAATGCCATCTACTGTTTCACCACGCCTTCCGGAGCGGCCTTGAGATTGAGCGCCGCCGCAATCAAAGCCCTCGTGTAGTCGGTTTGAGGTGACGCAAACACGTCTACCGTTCGGCCCTGTTCGACCATTTTTCCGTTTTGCATGACTACAACTTCATTTGCCAGGGCGCGCACGACCTTCAAATCGTGGCTGATGAACAGATAGGCAAGATTGTGCTTTTTCTGCAACCCGCGGAGGAGGTCGACAATCTGGGCCTGAACCGACATGTCGAGAGCCGAAGTCGGTTCGTCCAACATGATGAATTTAGGCTCGAGAGCGAGCGCGCGGGCGATGGCAATTCGCTGGCGTTGGCCACCGGAGAACTCGTGGGGATAGCGATCCATGGTCCCGGGATCGAGGCCGACTTCGGTCAGTGCCTTGGCAACAATTTCGCGGCGCTGGCCAAGGTTCAGCGACCTTCCCTGTACCAACAGACCTTCCTCGACGATTTGCTGCACCGACAGGCGGGGGGAAAGAGAGCCGAACGGATCTTGAAAGACAATCTGCATCTCCTTGCGCAGTGGCCGCATCGCCGCTGAATTGAAGCCGTCGATGGGTTTTCCCATGTAGACGATGGAACCTTCCGAGCGGATCAGGCGCAGCAGAGCGAGGCCTAAAGTAGTCTTTCCGGAACCGGATTCACCGACAATGCCAAGGGTTTGCCCTTGGCGCACGGCGAGATCGAGGCCGTCGACGGCCTTGATGTGACCGATCGTCTTGCGGAAGAATCCGCGCTTGATCGGAAACCAGACTTTCAAGTTCCTGGCCTCAAGGACCACAGGAACGGACATATCGCTGGGTGGTGGCGAACCCTTGGGTTCGGCGCTGAGCAGCATCCGGGTGTAGCCGTGTTGGGGGCTGGTGAAGACCGCCGCGGCGTCTCCCTGCTCGACGATTTTTCCGTGCTGCATGACGGCAACCTTATCGGCCATGTGGCGGACGATGCCAAGGTCATGGGTGATCAGAAGCAGCGCCATGCCATACTCCTGCTGCAGATCTTTCAGCAGCTTCAGAATCTGGGCCTGCACTGTGACATCAAGTGCGGTGGTCGGTTCGTCAGCGATCAGGAGGTCGGGGTTGTTGGCGAGTGCCATGGCGATCATGACCCGCTGCCGCTGGCCGCCCGAAAGCTGGTGCGGATAGTCAAGCAAGCGTGTTTCCGCGTCGCGGATGCCGACTTTGTTCAGAAGATCGACAATGCGGGCGCGGGCTTTGCCGCCCTTCAAGCCCTGATGCAGTTCAAGAATTTCACCGATCTGACGTTCGACCGTATGCAACGGATTGAGCGACGTCATCGGCTCCTGGAAAATCATCGTAATGCCGTTACCGCGAACACTGCGCAGGTCGCGATCATCGGCTTTGAGCAGTTCCTTACCCTTGAAAAGCACCGAGCCCGACGGATGCGATGCCGGCGGATAGGGTAAAAGCTTGAGGATCGAGAGGGCCGAGACGGATTTTCCCGACCCCGACTCTCCGACCAGAGCCAGCGTCTCACCCTTGTTGATGGAGAATGAAACCCTATCGGCCGCGAGGACAGAGTTGCTTCCCTTTCCGAAAGCCACGGAAAGGTCTCTGACTTCAAGAAGCGCTTCGCTCATGCGAAAGTCTTCCGCGGGTCAAGTGCGTCGCGGACCGCTTCGCCGGCAAAAACCAGGAGCGTCAGCATTGTCGAAATTACAAAGAATGCCGTCAGCCCCAACCACGGCGACTGGATATTGCTGCGCCCTTGCGAAATCAGCTCGCCGAGCGACGGCGACCCAGGCGGCAGGCCAAAGCCCAGGTAATCCAATGACGTCAACGTTGTAACGGACCCGGAGAGGATGAATGGCATGAAAGTGATGGTGGAAACGACGGCATTGGGCATCAGGTGCTTGAAAATGATCCTGGTATCCGACAGGCCCAATGCCCGGGCCGCGCGGACATACTCGAAATTCCGTGCCCTGAGGAATTCGGCGCGGACCAGGCCGACGAGTCCGGTCCACGAGAACAGCACGAGGATAAACAGCAGGATCCAGAATGTCGGCGTGATGAAAGCCGCAAGGATAATGAGCAGATAGAGCGTGGGCATCGATGTCCAGATGTCGATAAAGCGCTGGAACAAGAGATCGGTCCAGCCGCCGAAGTAACCCTGCATCGCACCTGCTGCCATGCCGATGATTGACGATATGAGTGTCAGAATAAGGCCGAACGCCACCGAAATTCGAAACCCATAGATCACGCGGGCGACTACATCGCGGCCTCCGTCATCGGTTC
>JANPCS010000405.1:0-6265 GCA_031431065.1 Hyphomicrobiales bacterium
TGTTTTTCTTGGGCCATTGCTTTTCTCTTTGTTGGGCAATTCCGGCGGTTGTCAAACTAGCACGTTTTGTCGAACGGTAAAATTTCACACTTCCGTGTCCTCGTCATTGCGGCTGGAGAGTCCCAACAGCTTGATCTTGCGGTGCAGCGCCGAGCGCTCCATGCCGATGAACTGGGCGGTCTTCGAGATATTGCCGCCAAACCGGCCAAGTTGGGCGGTGATATAGTCGCGCTCGAACTCCTCGCGTGCCTCGCGCAGCGGGTGCACCAGCAGGTGCTCGAGGCCCAAGGTCGTGGCTTGCGATCCCGCTCCGCCGGTATCGGACGGCAGCATGGATGCCGTGATCTCGGTCGTTGGCTCACCAGGCGCAATGATCAGGATGCGCTCGACATTGTTGCGCAGCTCGCGCACATTTCCGGCCCATTCGCGGGTTTGCAGCACGGCAATCGCATCTTCCCCGAACTTGCGGGCAGGTTGGCCTGCCGCTAGGGAATAGCTCTTGGCGAAATAGGTGATCAGCTCCGGAATGTCTTCGCGCCGCTCACCCAGACCCGGCACATGGATGGGCATGACGCTGAGGCGGTGATAGAGATCCTCGCGGAAGCGCCCGAGTGCAATGAGCGATGGCAGGTCGCGGCTCGATGACGAGACGACGCGCACATCGACCTTCACCTTCTTGGCGCCGCCGACCCGCTGGAACGTCTGATCGACCAGCACCCGCAGCACCTTACCCTGGGTTTCCATCGGCATGTCCGCCAACTCGTCGATGTACAGCGTGCCGCCGTGCGACTCTTCCAGCGCGCCGACCCGCCGCGCCGCGCCCGAACCGTCCTCCACACCGAACAGTTCCTCTTCCATGCGATCAGGCGTCATGGTTGCGGCACTCAGCGTGACGAATGGCCCGTTGGCACGGAGCGACATGGCATGCAGTGAGCGCGCCGCCAATTCCTTGCCCGCCCCCATCGGGCCAGTGATCAGCACCCGGCTGTTGGACGGCGCCACCTTCTTCAACAGCAGGCGCAACTGCCGCATAGCCGTCGATGATCCGAGAAGCTCGGTGTCAGCGCCCGAACGGCCTTTCAGTTCTTCATTCTCGCGTTTCAGCCGCGAGGTTTCCAGCGCCCGCCCGACCACTAGTATCAGGCGATCGGCGTTGAAGGGCTTCTCGATATAGTCATAGGCGCCACGTTTGATGGCGGCCACCGCGGTTTCGATATTGCCGTGCCCCGAGATGATGATGACCGGAACGTCCGGGTGCTTGTCCTTGATGATGTTGAGGAGGTCGAGGCCGTCCAATTTCGAGCCCATGAGCCAGATATCAAGCACGATGAGCGAGGGCCGCCGCTGACCGATTTCCGCCAGTGCGGCATCGGAATTGTGCGCCAACCGAGTCTCATAGCCTTCATCTTCCAGGATGCCGGCGATCAATCCGCGGATGTCGGCTTCGTCGTCGATGATCAGGATATCGGCGGCCATTCTAACTCTCGTCTATTCCGCCGCCGTGCTGGCAGCCGTGATTTTGTCGAACAGCAAGGTCACTTGCGCGCCCTGCACATTATCGCTCTCGGGCTTGGCGTCCTCCAGCAACAACCGGCCGCCATGCTCTTCCATGATGCGCTTGACGATGGCAAGCCCCAGTCCTGTACCCTTCTCGCGGGTCGTCATGTAGGGTTCCGCCAGGCGGTGCCGGTTTTCCTTGGGCAGCCCGATGCCGTTGTCGGTGACGCGGATGAATGGATGATCAGCCATTATCCCCGCCTCCACCAGAATGCGGCCGCGCGGCTCTGGCGTATCGTTCAGCCGCGCCTCGATTGATTCCCGCGCATTCTTGACCAGGTTGGTGATCGCCTGGGTTATCAGGCGGCGATCAAACGGGAATACGAACTCGCCGGTCCGCACATCAAGCTCGATATCGATGTCGGCGGATGAAACCCGCTGCAGCACGGTCGCATCGCGCACGATGGCGGCCAGTTCCAGAGGTTCGGGCACGGCCTTGGGCATGCGCGCGAAGGACGAGAATTCGTCGACCATCCGGCCAATATCGCCGACCTGCCGGATGATCGTGTCGGTGCACTGGTCAAAGACATGCTTGTCGGTCTGAATCTGGCTGCCGTACTTGCGCTTCAGCCGTTCGGCCGAAAGCTGGATGGGGGTCAGCGGATTCTTGATCTCGTGGGCGATGCGCCGCGCAATATCGGCCCAGGCGGAATTGCGTTGCGCCGATACCAGATCGGTGATGTCGTCGAAGGTCAGCACATGGCCATGGGCATGCTCTTCCGAACTCTCGGTCGTCACCCGCGCGAACAGGCTGCGCTGTTCGCCGGACCGCTCGATGTCGACTTGGCCCTCGGCAAACCCCGAAGGGCGTGTGAGAGCCTGCTCGAAGACCGGCATGAACGCCGAGAGTATCTTTTCGGCCGGTTGACCGATCAGATCATTGCTGGTCATGCCAAGCAACGTCAGCGCCGAACGGTTGACCAGCGACACATGTCCCGATGGATCGATGCCGATCACTCCGGCACTCACCCCCGCCAGCATGGCTTCGGTAAAGCGCCGCCTGGCATCGACGGCCTCATTTGCGGCCACCAGATCGTCGCGCTGCTTCTTGATGTGGCCGGTCATCAGGTTGAAGGTGTGCGATAATGTCTTCAGGTCTTCGGGCCCCTCGGTCACAACTACCTTGGCATCAAGCTGTCCACCCGAGACGCGTCTCGCGGCATCGAGCAGCTGCACCACCGGGGCCACCAGCTTGTCGGAAAACCAGAGGCCCGTCCAGATTGCCGCCAGCAGGAACACGAAGCCAACGACCGCGTACATCAATCCGAATGTCACTTGTACGCCCAGGCGCTGCGACATCAGCCTGTCGTACTCCTGCTTGGCCTCACGTGTTTTCTTCAATTGATCAAGCACCGAGGGGTTGATCACCCGGTAGACGAGGAGGTAGGAGTCGGGGAAGTTCTGCAATTTGATCAGCGCACGGACGACGTTGCCGCCGACCCCTGGCTGGATCACCACCAGTTCGCCTTTATTTGCGTTGGAAAGCTGTGCCTCGTTTGGCGCAAAGAACTCGATCTTGTCGTTGGCCGTAACGCGCGCGTCGATCTTCTTGCTTTGCGGATCGAAGACGAAGACTCCGGGAAGCCCGCGCAGCGCCGCATGCCGCGCCACGCGCCGCACAAAGCTCGCCCTGTCGCCGTCGAACAACGCCTTCTGTTGCGACAAGTCGGAGGAGATGGCCGCCACATCGTTGCGCGTTGCCTCGGCATGATCGCGGACATAGCTTTCAGCAACGTTGACAGCGGAGTCGACAATCGCCCGCGTACGTTCCGAGAACCATGCATCGAGTCCGCGATTGAGAGTCACCGTCGCAAACACCGCGACGATAATGGCGGGAATAACAGCAATCAGGCTGAACAGCAGCACCAGACGCAAGTGCAATGCGGCACCCGGTGTGCCACGGCGCCGCTCGATCATCAGATAGATCAGCTGCCCGGCAATCATCAGCGTCATCACCAGCAGCACGGCGCCATTGAACACCAGCAGCAGGGCGGTACTTTCGCCGGTCGGCTTGATCGGCGTCAGCCCGGTCAGAATGGCAAAGGTACCGAATCCGCAGAATACACCGGTAACCACCAGCATAAATCCGGCGAGGCCAGTGAGCCGCCGCACGCGCTCGGAAAGCCGGAAGGTCGTGCGCTCGATCATTGCCCGTCTTCAGTTGATACTGTTGCAGGAAATCAACACCAAATGTGGCCGATTTGCGACAGTCGTGGCCGACTACGCCAAGCCTCGGATCACCTTCACCTGGCGCTCTCGCAACTTGACCCGCAGAGTATTGCGGTTGATGCCGAGAAGATCGGCTGCCCGCAGCTGGTTTCCACCTGTTGCCGCGAGCACCGCACGCAGCAGCGGCGGCTCAACCTCGGCGAGGATGCGATCATAAAGCCCAGGCGGTGGCAGCGTCTGGCCGAAGCGGGCGAAGTAGTTAGACAGGAAGTTCTCCATGAACTCCGGCAAGCTGGTGCTGGAGTAGTCTGCCTGCTCTGCGCCGTTCATGACTGGAGCGGATGCCAATTCGCGTTCGATGGCATTGGCCGCGATGGTGTCGTCGATCTCGATCGCCACCAGGCGGCGCAGCAGGTTTTCCAGTTCACGGACGTTGCCGGGCCAGCGATATCCCTGCAACCGCTCGACTGCTTCGCGTGACAGTTCCTTGCGCGGCAGCCCCTCCTTGACGGCTTGCGTCAGAAAATGCCGGATAAGATCGGGAATGTCCTCGCTGCGCTCCCGGAGTGGTGGCAACCGCAACGGCACGACATTGAGGCGGTAGAACAGATCTTCACGGAATTGCCCCTGATTAATCAGTTGCCGCAGATCGCGGTGCGTCGCGGTGATGATCCGTACATTGGTCTTGATCGAGGAATTGCCGCCAACCGTGGTGTACTCACCCTGCTGCAGCACGCGCAGCAGGCGAGTCTGGGCTTCCAGCGGCATGTCGCCGATCTCGTCGAGGAACAATGTTCCGCCTTCCGCCTGCTCGAATTTACCTGCGACCCGCGATGTCGCGCCGGTGAATGCCCCCTTCTCGTGGCCGAACAATTCGCTTTCGATCAGCTCGCGCGGAATGGCCGCCATGTTGACGGCGACAAACGGTCCTTTTTTCCGGCGCCCGTAATCGTGCAGTGCCCGCGCCACAAGTTCCTTGCCGGTGCCGGACTCGCCAACAATCATCACCGTCAGGTCGGTCTGCGTCAGCCGCGCGATGATACGGTAGATTTCCTGCATGGCAGGCGAACGGCCGACAATCGGCAGCGCCTCCGCGGGCTGCGTGGACTTGGCCGCAACGGGCTTCTGCTGCTGTTCAAGCGCACGTCCAACAGTTTGAACCAAGGCATTGAGATCAAACGGTTTTGGTAAATAGTCATAGGCCCCGCGCTCGGCCGCGGTGATGGCCGTCATCATGGTGTTCTTGGCGCTCATGACGATGATCGGCAAGGTCGGCCGCAGCTTCTTGATGCGCGGAATGACATCGAAGGCGTTTTCGTCGGGCAGCACCACATCGGTCACCACGGCATCACCCTGGCCTTCCGAAACCCAGCGCCACAAGGCAGCGGCGGTTGCCGTTGAGCGTACGCTGTAACCGGCCCGGCTCAGCGCCTGTCCGAGCACCGTGCGGATTGCACTGTCGTCATCCGCAATCAGGACAGTCTTGCCGGTCATGGTATTGCCTCTTCTTCAAGATCCTTAGGGGTGGGTGCATCGCGCAACATCGGCAGCAGCACCCGGAACGTCGTTCCGCGTTCGCGCCCGATGCACTCGACGATGCCGCCGTGGTCACGCACGATCTTGGCGACCAGCGCCAGGCCAAGTCCGCGGCCACCGGGTTTTGTCGTCACGAACGGATCGAAGATATTGGGCCTGAGTTCTTCCGCCACACCAGGCCCTGTGTCATGGATGCACACTTCAAATGGCAAGGTGACACGCTCGCTGCTGCCTGGCACCGTCAAGCGAATTCCTGACCGGAAGGCCGTGGTGATCATGATCTCGCCCGCTTCGCCACTCTGGTCAATGGCCTCAGCGGCATTCTTGGCCAGGTTGAGAAAGATCTGCACCAGCTGATCCTTGTTGCCCAACACCGGCGGCAGCGATGGATCATAGTCTTCGCGCACGGTCACGCCAGCCGGCATGCCGGCCACGATGAGTTGTTTCACCCGTTCCAGGACGGCGTGGATGTTGACGGGCTTCTTGTCGAGCGGGCGCTCGTCCGAGAACACTTCCATCTGGTCCACGAGATCGCGGATGCGATCCGTCTCGTCGCAAATCAACCGGGCGAGTGCACGGTCCTCTGCACCCAGCGCCGGCTCGAGCAATTGCGCAGCACCTCGGATGCCGGCGAGCGGATTCTTGATTTCATGCGCCAGCATCGAGGCCATGCCGGAGACCGAACGCGCCGCTCCGCGCGAGGTCAGTTGCCGGTCGATCTTGTGAGCCATTGAACGTTCCAGCAACATGACGATGACGTGGTTCGGCTGCTCGGTCATCGGCGCTGCCTGGATGTCAACGAGCCTTTCGCCACCATGCCGCGGCGTACCGACCGCGATGGCATATTCATTGACCACGCCAGCATTGTTGCGAGCTTGCGCCACAGCACCGAAGACCGGACTCGAAAACGGCACGAGATCGTGCAGCTTGTGGCGCAGCAGTGCGGTGCTGCTCGCCTGGAAGTAGTTTTCCGCCGCCGCATTGGCGAGGCAGATGTGTTCGT
>JANPCS010000406.1:0-4004 GCA_031431065.1 Hyphomicrobiales bacterium
GCTCGCAAGCGGTGCTGCCGTATCAGGATGCATGGCGCGGATTTCAGCTGCCACCAGATGCTGCAGATGCCACAGGTAGGAATCGTGGATGCCCTGTTCGTCCAACTTCGCCACCGTTTGCTGCAAATAGGCAGCACCTGAGCCGCCAAATCCGGCGGCCCGTGCCAGCATATGCGCCTGCTGGTGGATATCATGCTTCACGTGGAAAATATCGCCACGCATTCCGGCATAAAACGTCAGCGCCCGCCGCCGTTCCCCGGCGATATCGACACTAACCCAGCGCCACGCCGAGGCCAGGCGCCGGTAGGGCACCTCGCGGCGGAACAGTTTTTCGATCTCGGCGGCGGGATTGGCATCGGCAAGGCGGAACACCTCGCCCTTGCAGCAGCCGCCCTGTTCCAGCGCCAGCATCAGACCGGGCTGTTCGGGCGACCCGCGGAAACGGTTGATCTCCATGCAGAAGGCGCGGTGCCAGCCACGCAGCGTAGCGGTTCGGCGGTCGACAAACTCAAAACCGGGGTTCCACAGCAGCGAGCCATAACCGAAAACCCAGATCGGCCGCTCAGGATGGCTGTCCATAATGCCGGACACCGACTTGGCGAAGTCCTCATCCGTCATTCTCACCCGGTCAGGATCATCTGGCAGGTGGTCCTGCGGCACTTTCCGGTCGACACGGGCCACCAAGTCAGACGTCAGAACCAGCTGCACCCGCATGAAACCTCAACCCGCTAGCCGATATGGGCCTCGGCGCCGCCCAGCTGCCGCAACACCAGCACCATGGTGGCATGAGCTTCGCCTTCGCCCACATTGACGATCTTGTGCGGCAGGTCACCGCGAAAGCGCAACGTCTCTCCCAGCTTCACGCGCTTCACATGTTCGCCGGTCGTGACCTCGATTTCGCCTTTCAGCAGATAGAGGTGTTCGACGGTGCCCGGCGGATGCGGATCGGATTCGAGCACCCCATTGGCTTTCGCCTTGAAATCATACCATTGCACCTGCTCCACCAGGTTCAGCGGCCCGGCGATGGCCAGCCGGCACAGGCCATCCTGGCTTTCCAGGATCGGCACCCCGGATTTCAGTTGATGCTCGAGGAACAACTTCTGGTCGTCGGTGCGCAAGACCTCGTCAATGGTCGTGTCGAGCGCCCGCGACAGGCGGTAAACCGTTGATAGTGTTGGATTTGTCTCGTTACGTTCGATCTGCGAGATGATCGACTTGGCAACGCCGGACTGTTCCGAGAGGTCGCCCAGCGACATGTTGTAGGCCTTGCGCAACCTCTGGATGGTCTTACCCAGCGACGGCGTCGGATCAAAGTCTTGTGAACCTGCTGGTTTTTTACCGCGACGCGTTGACATTTCGCCGTCCTGTACTTAGAACTAGTGTTCGTTAAAACGAACACCACCGTTGTTCGGTGTTCTGTCTACCCGTCTGTTAGCGCGGTTTCGTTTTGAAGATCAAACGAATTCGTTACTGGTGGAGCGGGCTTGTACGGAAGACCGAACGTTTGAAACAGCGAACAGAGCCAACAGCGAACAGAGCCAACAGCGAACAGTGCCATGAGCAAGATCAAGGTCATCGACCAGAACGGCATCAGCCACATCCTCGAAGCCGTCGAGGGCTGGCGGGTCATGGAAATCATCCGCGAGCATGGATTCGAGGTTGGTGGCCTGTGCGGCGGCGCTTGCGCCTGTGCGACCTGTCATGTCGAAGTGAGCGATGGCTGGCTGGAAAAACTCCAACCCGCCAACGACGACGAGGAAGCGATGCTCGACAACGTGCCGATCCTTTCCAACGGATCGCGCCTGTCCTGCCAGATCATCTACACGCCCGAGCTTGAGGGTCTCGAAGTCAAGCTGGTGGCCAACGGTTGAGGTTTTATCAATGCGCTATTTCCCCATATTCTTTGACCTGAAGCAGCGCCCCGTCACTGTCATCGGTGGTGGCGAGGATGCGCTCCGCAAGATCCGCCTGCTGCTCAAGACCGAAGCGGTGATCTCGGTCATCGCCCCTGCCCTGCATGACGAGCTGGCGGCGGAACCACGCGTCAACTGGATCGCGCGCCGCTATCATGCGTCGCTGATCGAGGGCGCCGCCCTGGTCTATTCGGCCGATCCCAGCCTCAACGATCGCGTTGCCGCCGATGCCAAGGCGCTGGGCATTCCAGTCAATGCCGTCGACAATCCCGGCATATCGACCTTCATTGTGCCATCGATTGTCGACCGTGATCCGGTTGTCGTGGCGATCGGCACCGAGGGCACTGCTCCCATCCTCGGCCAGGGCCTCCGGGCCCGCATCGATGCGCTGCTTCCCGCCCGGCTTGGCGAACTGGCGCGTGCAGCCTCGAGCCTGCGTGAGCGCGTGGCGGACACCATTCCGGCCGGCAATCGCCGCCGCGGCTTCTGGTATCGCTTCTTCTTCGGCGAACCGCGCAATTCCTTCCTAGCTGGCGAATCCTGCAACTACCTGGCTGGCGTCGAAGGCCTGTTCATTGACCAGAACCCGAAGCCCATCGGCCGCGTATCCTTCATCTCAGCCGGCTCGGACGATCCCGAAAACCTCACCATCAAGGCGCAACGCAAGCTGCATGAGGCCGATGTCATCGTCCATGACCGTGCCATCCTGGAAGCCCTGCTCGAGATGGCGAGGCGCGATGCCGTGCGCATGGCCGTGAAAGGCCAGCTGTTCGATGGCGCAACCGACCTGCTGATCGCCGAAGCCAAGGCTGGAAAACTTGTGGTTCGTCTGTCAGCATCGGATGTTTCGCTGGAAGAAACCGTTTCAGTCGCCGCCGAAGGCATTGCCTTCGAAACCATACCTTCGGTGACTTCGCAAAGACTTGTTCAACCGATGGAAATCGTTACGTTCCCCGACCGCGATGACATTCGCGACGAAATCCTGAGAGCCGCATCATGACATCAACCGAAAAAGGCCAACTCGTCACCGCCAACCGCTTGCGCGATGGCATCGCCGTCTTCCTCACCCGCTCCGGCCAATGGAGCGAGACCATCGACGATGCCGCTCTTGCCCTGGAGCCGCAGGCCGCGGCAGCGCTTGAAGCCCGCGCCAAGGACGACGAGAAAGCAACGCTCGTTACCGGCGCCTATTTGATCGATGCCGAGCGCCTGAACAGCCGCATCCGCGCCGCCCACATCCGCGAGCGCATGCGCGCCCTTGGACCGACCGTGAGACTGGACCACGGCAAGCAGGCCGAGGGCAAGGGTGCGGGCTTTGCCGCGCCCGAGGGAGTATAGACCGATGTACCGCTACGATGAGTTCGACCACCAGTTCGTCCGTGACCGGACGAACCAGTTCCGCGATCAGGCCGGCCGCCGCTTGTCCGGCGAATTGACCGAGGATGAATTCCGCCCCCTGCGCCTCATGAATGGGCTCTACCTGCAGCTCCACGCCTATATGCTGAGGGTCGCAATTCCCTATGGCACGCTGTCCTCCAAACAAATGCGTCAGCTGGCCTTCATCGCCGACAAGTGGGACAAGGGCTACGGCCATTTCACCACCCGCCAGAACATCCAGTACAACTGGATCAAGCTCGAGGACACCGCCGACATTCTCGATGCCCTGGCCGACGTCGAAATGCACGCCATCCAGACGAGCGGCAACTGCATCCGCAACGTGACGACGGATCATTGGGCGGGTGCCGCCGCCGATGAGATCGCCGATCCGCGGCCCGTCGGCGAATTGCTGCGGCAATGGTCCTCGCTGCATCCGGAATTCTCCTTCCTGCCGCGCAAATTCAAGATCGCGGTGACGGGAGCGCCTAACGACCGCGCCGCCGTCAAGGTGCATGACATCGGTCTCCGCCTGCACAAGAATGCCGAAGGCGCCATCGGCTGGGAAGTGATCGTCGGCGGTGGCTTGGGCCGCACCCCGATGATCGGCGTCACGGTGCGCGATTTCCTTCCCGAGCTTGAACTCGTCGGCTATCTCGAAGCCATCATGCGCGTCTATAATCTCTATGGCCGCCGCGACAACAAGTACAAGGCCCG
>JANPCS010000407.1:0-1769 GCA_031431065.1 Hyphomicrobiales bacterium
AGTGGCCGAGCAGAAGGAAGCCGAACGCGCCGCCCTGGGCCGCGCCGAACGCAAGTACCTGGAAGAAATTGCGCAAGGGCAGCTGGCCCAGGCCAATGTTCTGGGCCAGGACCGCGTCGCCATGCTGCAGGCGCTGGAAAAGGTTCTGGGCTCGCTCGAACGCCAGCCGCAACTGGTCGAGCTGATGGGCAAGCTGGTTCCGAACACAGTGGTGACCGGTGCGGGCTTCGAAGGGGCGGCGGCGATATTGGGTGACGCCCTCAGAAAGGCCGGCGGGGCGGCGCAATAGGAACAATTTCCCTTTTTCTTTTTTTCAGGTGATGGCGTCACGCGGAACGCCATCAACATTATTTCAGGGTGTGGTCTTGAAACAGGTGCCGGCTTACGCAAATCTCGGTTTCAGCCGCCTGGCAATCAAATGGATTCCAGTCAAGATCATGATCCACTGCCTCGTACGGTATCCATAGTCATGCCGCCGCAGCGAACGCTCTATCTTCATGCTGGAGTGCCCAAGACCGGCTCGTCCGCACTTCAGATGTTTCTCATGAACAATCGGCAGATATTGGCGGATATCGGAATCTTCTTGCCGCATGCCGGAACGATCCACCATGCCCACAACCATCGTGGTCTGGTTCATGCATTTAAGCCGCAGGAGAGGCCGCCGCACCTGCTCGCGGCACTCGCCCGTGAACTCACCGCTGCCGGCCAACCGGAGCGGGTGCTGTTGACGGCGGAAAGTTTCTCTCTGGCCTTTGCCGCGCCGGGTTTCGTCGATAGCCTGGTAGCCCACTGCGCCGGCCTCGGATATCGCATCCATGTTATCGCCTATCTGCGGCCGCAACCGGGAGCGATCAACTCGCGCTATTGTCAATCGCTCAAGACCTGGTCGCACAACTTGCCGGTGGCCGAATTCGCGGCTGCCGAATTCGCCTCGGGACGGCACGATTATTCGCTGCTGTTTGCCGGCGTTCTGCCGCGGAGCGATATGACGGTGACGTTGCGGCCGTATACCCGGCAGGTTTTGCGCAATGGGTTGACGGCCGATTTCATTGCAGCACTTGGCGTCAACGGCGATGACGCGGCCAGACTGGGGGAGGCGGAGACCTTCAACCGCTCGCCGGGGCCGAAAACCGTGGCAGCATGGCAGGTGCTGCGCGCGCATGCCTCTGCCGAACTGCCCAATGTGCCGCGTAGCGGCTTGATCGCCCTGACCACGCCGTTGATCAAGATCACCGACGAACTGGGCTGGAACGACAAAGCATTCTACGGCATCGACGCTGACATGCACCACAGCATCACCCGGAACTTCGCGGCATCAAACGACGCCTTGGCGCAGCGTGTCTGGAAATCGCAATGGGGTGATGTGTTCGGACCCGAAGATGCTCAGCTCCAGCCCCTTAACGTCTTTGACCCGGCCAACGCCAGCGCCGAGGACCGCGAAGCCTTTGATGACTTCGTTACCGAAGCAACCGCGCTATTGCACCACTTCGCCGGTAAGGCCGTCGAAGACAGGGATGCAGACGGCGGCAGCGAAAATGATGTCCATATGGATTGAGTGGAAACGCCCTGACTGGACTCACCTCTGAAACCGCTTCCGCCGATGAAGTTCTCCTCGTGTCCACCGCCCAGAGACGGAAAGTCACTCCGCCTTCGCCACCCCTACCATGGCGGGCCTCAGGCAGCGTTCGCCGATGGCGAAACCGGATTGCATTTCCTGGACCACGGTGCCGGGCGGATGTTCGCTGGTCGGCAACTCGAACAGCGCCTGG
>JANPCS010000408.1:0-5310 GCA_031431065.1 Hyphomicrobiales bacterium
CAGTTGATGGTGGTGGGCAACGACGTTGGCGCCGCGGTTCTGGCCAAGCAGCCGGCGAGCGAGCCGGAATCGAAATTCCAGTTGCTGAATTCACCCTCGGCCATGGCCATCAACAAGGGCGAGGACCGTTTGCTGGCCAAGCTTGATGAGGCATTGGCCACCATGAAGAAGGACGGAACGCTGGACGCCATTTCGAAGAAGTGGCTGTTCATCCCGCTGCCGAAGGAACTTTAATCCGGCCATGGGCTATGAGCTCGACTTTGGAGCGCTGGCCCAATATTCCGGCTTGTTTCTCGAAGGGACGGCGGTCACGCTGGGTTTGACCGCCGTTGCTTCGTTGCTGGGGATTGCGTTCGGCATTGCCGGTGCGAGTGGCGCGCGCAGCAAGCACCGCTGGCTCAGGCGCGGAATTTCCGCCTATGTGGAACTGATCCGCAACACGCCGTTCATCGTGCAGATGTTCTTCATCTTTTTTGGCTTGCCGAGCCTTGGCTTGCGCTTCAGCGCCATGCAGGCGGCGGCCATCGCCATGACCATCAACCTGACAGCCTATGCCATCGAAATCCTGCGGGCCGGCCTTGAAGCCGTGCCACAGGGCCAAACCGAAGCGGGCCGCGGACTGGGTCTGCGCCCGATGGCGATTTTCGGATTGATCGTGTTGCCGCAGGCGGTGGCCAATGTCTATCCGGCGCTGATCGGGCAGATCACCATCACCATGCTTGAATCGGCCGTCGTCTCGCAGATCGCGGTGGTCGATCTGACGCATGTCGCTGACTTCATCCAGTCGCGCAATTTCCGCAGCTTCGAGACCTATCTGGTCATCACGCTGGTCTATCTGGTGCTCGCCGTGGCCATGCGGCGCGGGCTGGTGCTGGCTGGCCAGCGGCTGTTCAACGGGCGGCAGCGATGACCGATTTCACCTTGTGGGACATCGTGCGGAACCTGTTGCTGGCGGCGCGCTGGACCATTGTGCTGTCGGCCATTGCGTTTGCCGGTGGCGCGGTCTTCGGGCTGGCGCTTATGCTGATGCGCATCGGCCGCCGCAAGTGGCTCAGGACCATTGCGGCACTTTATGCCGAGCTGTTCCAGTCGACGCCACTGCTGTTGCAATTGTTCCTGGTGTATTTTGGGCTGCCGATGCTGGGGATCGATGTCTCGGCCTGGCTGGCGGCGGCCGTGTGCCTGACGCTCTACGCCAGCGCCTATGTGAGCGACATCTGGCGTGGTTCGGTCGAGGCGATACCTGTGGGCCAGTGGGATGGCAGCGCCAGCCTGGGCCTCACCAAGCTCAAGCAATTGCGGCTGGTGATTTTCCCGCAAGCGGCGCGCATCGCCATTCCGCCAACCGTGGGGTTTCTGGTGCAATTGGTGAAGAGCACGGCTCTGGCCTCGATCGTAGGTTATCAGGAACTCACCAAGACCGCGCAGATCCTGACCAACGCCACGTTCCAGCCGTTCCTGATCTATGGCATTGTGGCGGCGATCTATTTTGCCCTGTGTTATCCGCTCACCGTCTGGTCACGAAAGCTCGAGCGGCAGCTGGCGACAGCCAGGCATTAATGGCGTTGCCGCGACGCCGCGACAAAGCTGCCAAACGAGTTGTCGCCGGTGATTTCACGTTCCAATTCAGCATCGCTCAGCTGACCACTGAGATAGCAATCCCAGAGCAACTCATGACGAGCAGTGGCAACTGGTGCGAGGAAGTGCTGAAGCATCAGGGCGCCGGGCACATCGGACGGGTGGAAGGCAGTGGTTCCGTGATGAAGGGTCATGTTCGACTCCCATATTTATAGTATGTCTACCGATTAAATAGTGTATTAGCTTTGGAATTGCAAGCCCATGTATTTCATAATGTAATCTAACGTATTATCAGTGAGTTAGGCGGTAAGTGGCTGAAGAACAGTCGATTGCTTACCGGGTGCCGAGGCATCTGACTGGCGCATGATGTCGGCCAATGACAGGTGCTCGAGTGTCGCTAGATAATCCGAATAAGCCTTGTCGAAGGCGATGCGCAGTTCGCAAGCCGCTTCGTCGCGGCAGTCGTCGCAGCGGCGGTAGGCGGTGCGCGACAGGCAGGGCAGCGGCGCAATCGGCCCATCGACGGCCCGCAGCATCGGGCCGATCATGATCTGGGCGGGCGATTTCAAAATCTCATAGCCGCCATCGCGGCCACGGCGGCTGGAGATGTAGCCGGCAGCTTTCAGGGTCAGCAAGATTTGCTCAAGAAACTTGCGCGGCAGCTTTTCCTGCTCGCAGAGTTGCTTGATCTGCATGCCTTCGCCGGGCTTGGCCCGGGCCAGGGCCACCACCGCCTTGAATGCATAACGCGCGCGCTGGGAAATCATGCCGATAGAAATAGGAGAGTTAGGGGGTGATTTGCAAGGGTGATGCCCCCAAAGCCCGAATAAACGATGACTTGCCCCCGCCGCCGAACGGGTGTTAAGGACAGCCGCCAATCTTCCATTGAGTTCTGTTCCCCGAAAGGTTGGCCCCCATGGCGCCGCGCCATATCCCTGAATATCTCACCTTCGACGATGTGCTGATGAAGCCTGGCCCATCTTCCGTGCTGCCGGCGCAGGTCAAGACAGCCTCGCGCCTCACGCGGTCGATCAGGCTGTCGATCCCGATCATTTCGGCGGCCATGGATACGGTGACGGAAGCTAGGCTGGCGATTGCCATGGCGCAGGCCGGGGGATTGGGCATCATCCACAAGAACCTCGACCCTCAAGTTCAAGCCGAGCACGTGCGCCAGGTGAAGCGTTTCGAGAGCGGCATGGTGGTGAATCCGATCACCATCCGCCCCGAGGCAACCCTGGGCGACGTGCTGCAGCTCAAGGAGCGCTACAAGATTTCCGGCATTCCGGTGGTCGATGCCGAGGGTAAGCTTTGTGGCATCATCACCAATCGCGACGTGCGCTTTGCCAACGACCTCAACATGAAGGTCGCCGATCTCATGACCAATGAAAACCTGGTGACGGTGAAAACTGGCGTCGACCGCGATGAAGCCCGCAAGCTTCTGCACCGGTATCGCATCGAGAAGCTGATCGTTGTCGATGACGACTACCGTTGCGTCGGTCTCATCACCGTCAACGACATGGAAAAGGCCGCCGACCATCCCCATGCGGCGAAAGACGAGCACGGACGCTTGCGGGTGGGTGCTGCCACCGGCACGGGCGACGCCGGTTTCGAGCGCGCCGAAATGCTGGTTGATGCCGGGGCCGACCTGATCGTCGTCGATACGGCGCACGGCCACTCCGCCAATGTCATCGCCCAGGTG
This sequence comes from Hyphomicrobiales bacterium, assembly GCA_031431065.1. GTDB lineage: Bacteria > Pseudomonadota > Alphaproteobacteria > Rhizobiales > Aestuariivirgaceae > Aestuariivirga. The sequence continues at coordinate 3,278 of JANPCS010000408.1, forward strand.
TCGCGCATCAGGAAACTGTCCAACACGGTGCAGATCATCGCCGGCAATGTGGCGACACCGGAAGCCGTGAAGGCGTTGATTGATGCCGGAGCGGACGCCGTCAAGATCGGCATCGGGCCGGGCTCGATCTGCACGACAAGGGTGGTGGCGGGCGTTGGCGTGCCGCAGCTTTCGGCCATCATGGAATGCGCCGAGGAAAGCGCTAAGCAGGATGTTCCGGTGATCGCCGATGGCGGCATCAAGCTGTCGGGCGATCTCGCCAAGGCGCTGGCGGCGGGTGCCGAAGTGGCGATGATCGGCTCGCTGCTGGCCGGTACCGACGAAAGCCCGGGCGAGGTCTATCTCTACAATGGCCGCAGCTACAAAGCCTATCGCGGCATGGGATCGGTGGGGGCGATGGCGCGGGGCTCGGCTGACCGCTATTTCCAGCAAGAAGTGAAGGATTCCCTCAAGCTGGTGCCGGAGGGAATCGAGGGCCAGGTGCCGCACAAGGGGCCGGTTGGCGCCGTGCTGCATCAGCTGGTCGGCGGGCTTCGTGCCGCCATGGGCTATGTGGGTGCCGCTGATCTGCCGGAGTTGCGCTCGAAGGTGCAGTTCATCCGCATCACGTCGGCCGGCATGCGCGAAAGCCATGTGCATGACGTGATGATCACGCGGGAAGCGCCGAACTATCAGGGGCAGGGATGATCGCTCGATGACCACCACCCAATGGCTGCTGCTGCCGGCCTTCACTCATGTGGCACTGGTGTTTTTCGTGGGCGGGCGCATGGGCCGGGCGCGGTTTCAGGCGGCGCGCGCCGGACTGGTGAAGGTGAAGGACATCGCGGTCGACGGCGCGAAATGGCCGGAGGACGTGAAGAAGATCGCCAACAACTATCAGAACCAGTTCGAGGTGCCGGTGCTGTTTTACGCATTGCTGCCGTTGTTGCTGGTGACGGGTTTGGCGGATTGGATCGCCGTGGCGCTGGCCTGGGTTTTCGTGGCCAGCCGCATCGCGCACAGTTTCATTCATCTTGGCCAGAATATCGTCATCAATCGGTTTCGGGCTTTTCTCATCGGTTTTGCTGTCGTGGTCTTGATGTGGGCCTGGTTCGGCCTAAGGCTTTATGTGATCGGATAGTTCATGCGCCTGGCTGGCCGCGTTGCCGCGGCAATTGAAATTCTGGGGGAGATATTCGAACGTCACCGTCCGGCGTCGGAAGCGTTGAAGGATTGGGGCAAGTCGCATCGCTTTGCCGGCTCCACGGATCGCCACGCCATCGGCACGCTGATCTATGACGCCTTGCGGCGGCGCAACTCGCTTAGCTCCCGCATGGGCGATGGCCGATCGCGGGCGCTGGCGCTGGCGGCACTGCGTGATTGCTGGGGGCTATCGGCGCCGGAGATTGCCGCGCTCTGCATCGAAGCGCATGGACCGGGGGCTCTTTCGACTGGCGAAGACCAGGCCCTGCAGCGCGAGATGCGTGAAGACTTGCCCGTTGCCGTCAAGGGCGATGTGCCGGAGTGGCTGGCGGCGTCATTCGAGGCGGCGTTCGGGTTGCGCGCCGCTGAGGAGGGGGCGGCAATCGCCTCGCGGGCGCCAATCGATCTCCGCGTGAACCGGCTGAAGGCGACGCGGCACCAAGTGCTCGAAGCCCTATCGCGGTTCGGGGCGGCCGAGGGTCCGCTGTCAACCGATTGCGTGCGCATCGCCGCACCCGGCCACGACACCCGCAATGCCAATGTCGAGGCCGAAATGGCGCATGGTCTCGGCTGGTACGAAGTGCAGGATGCAGCCTCGCAAGTGGCGGCGTTGCTGTCAGGCGCTGCTCCGGGTGAAACTGTGGCTGACATTTGCGCCGGAGCCGGCGGCAAGACGCTGGCGCTCGCCGCGATGATGCGGAACCAGGGCAAGCTGGTGGCCCATGATGTCGACCGCTTCCGCCTGCGGCCGATCTTCGAGCGGCTGACGCGCGCCGGGGTTACCAACTGCGAGGTGATCTCGGCGCAGGATGCAGGCAAGCTTGAGGCCGCCGGCCCCTTCGACTGCGTCG
>JANPCS010000409.1:0-10850 GCA_031431065.1 Hyphomicrobiales bacterium
CAGGGCAGGAAACGGAGACATCATGGGCGATCTCGCCACTTACGCCAAAGAACACAACATCAAGTTCTTCCTCTTCAACTTCACCGACCTGTTCGGCGTTCAACGGGCAAAGCTGGTGCCCGCCGAAGCCGCCAAGCGGATGCAGAAGGCGGGGGCGGGGTTCGCAGGCTTTGCGACATGGCTCGACCAGACGCCGGCGCATCCCGATATTCTGGTGATGCCCGATACCAACGCCATCATCCCGCTGCCGTGGCGCCCGGAAGTGGCCTGGGTGGCGGGCGATCCGTGGATGAGTGGCGAGCCACTGGCGCAATCCCCTCGCGTCGTGCTGCGCAAGCTTAGCGAAAAATATGCTGCCAAGGGCATGAAGCTGATGGCCGGTGTCGAGCCCGAGTTTCATCTCATCAATGCTGACGGCTCGGCGGTCTCCGACAGCCGCGATACATCCGACAAGCCGTGCTACGATCAGGCCGCCATCATGCGGCGGCCTGATGTCATCGCAGAGATCTCGACCACCATGGTGCAGCTTGGCTGGGGGCCGTATCAGAACGACCACGAAGATGCCAATGGGCAATTCGAGATCAACTGGAATTTCAACGACGCGCTGACAACCGCCGACCAACTGGCGTTCTTCAAGTTCATGGTGAAGTCGATTGCCGAGAAGCACGGGCTTCGCGCCACCTTTATGCCGAAGCCGTTCATCAACTTGACCGGCAACGGCTGCCATGTGCATCTCTCGGTGTGGGACAATGCCCGCAAGACCAACCTGTTCGAGGATGAGAAGGGCGAGCTCGGCGTGTCGCAGCTCGGCTATCATTTCATCGGCGGCTTGATGCATCATGCCGCGGCGATGACGGCGATCACCAATCCGACGGTGAACTCCTACAAGCGCATCAACGCGCCGCGCACCATTTCGGGAGCAACCTGGTCGCCCTCATCGATCACCTATGGCGGCAACAACCGCACCCATATGGTGCGCATTCCGGATGGCGGCCGCGCCGAATACCGCTTGCCGGACAATGCCGCCAATCCTTATCTGCTGCTTGCGTCCATTCTGGTGGCCGGCATGCATGGCATCGAAGCCAAGCTGGACCCGGGCAAACGCCTCGACATCGACATGTATGCTGAAGGCCACACGGTCAAGGATGCGAAGAAGCTGCCGCTCAACCTGCTCGATGCGCTGCGGAACTTCGAGGGCGACACCTATCTGCAGGAGGCCCTGGGTAAAGAGGTGTCGGCTGGATATTTGAAGCTCAAGCACAATGAGTGGAACCAGTATTGCCGTCACCTCACCCAGTGGGAGCGCGACACGACAATGGATTGCTAGTAACGTCCTCCCCCGCTTCGCGGTGGAGGAAAGGGGCCCGCCGCGTAGCGGTGGGATAGGTGAGGGCGAAGTTTGCGCGAAGGCCCCTCATCTCCCCGCTGCTGTGCAGCGGGTCCCTTCTTCTCCCGCTAAGCGGGAGAAGACCAAAAGGATGCACATGAAGTACTCGATATTCTCATTGCTGAAGCACACGCTCTCCGGTCACAAGAACTGGGAGCCTGCTTGGCGTGAGCCGGAACCTAGACCTGAATATGACATCGTCATCGTTGGCGGTGGCGGGCATGGGCTGGCCACCGCCTACTATCTCGCCAAGGAACACGGCCTCAAGAATATCGCGGTGCTGGAGAAGGGCTGGCTGGGCTCCGGCAATGTCGGCCGCAACACCACCATCATCCGCTCCAACTACATGCTGCCCGGCAACAATCCGTTCTACGAATTTTCGATGAAGCTGTGGGAAAATCTGGAGCAGGATTTCAACTTCAACGCCATGGTGTCGCAACGCGGCGTGCTCAATCTCTGTCACACCGATGCGCAGCGCGATGCCTTCGCGCGGCGCGGCAATGCCATGCGGATCGATGGTGTGGATGCCGAGCTGCTCGACCGGCATGCTGTGCAGGAGATGTATCCGTTCTTTGACTATGCCAGCGCGCGCTTTCCGATCAAGGGTGGGCTGCTGCAACGGCGCGGCGGCACGGTGCGCCACGATGGTGTGGCCTGGGGCTACGCGCGCGGTGCCGATGCCCACGGCGTCGATATCATCCAGCATTGCGAGGTGACAGGTATTCGCAATGAAAATGGCAAGGTGACAGGCGTCGATACCAGCCGAGGTTTCATCAAGTGCAAGAAGCTGGGTCTCGCAGCGGCCGGCAATTCATCGGAAGTTGCGGCAATGGCGGGCCTCAAACTGCCGATCGAGAGCCATGTGCTGCAAGCCTTCGTCTCTGAAGGCCTCAAGCCCTACATCGATGGCGTGGTGACTTTCGGCGCCGGACATTTCTATGTGTCGCAGTCGGACAAGGGCGGGTTGGTGTTCGGCGGCGACATCGACGGTTATAATTCCTACGCACGGCGCGGCAACCTGCCGATGGTGGAGCATGTGATCGAGGCGGGGGTGGCGATGATACCGTCGCTGGCGCGGGTTCGCGTGCTGCGCTCGTGGGGCGGCATCATGGACATGTCGATGGATGGTTCGCCGATCATCGACAAGACGCCCATCGCTGGCCTCTATCTCAACGCCGGCTGGTGCTACGGCGGCTTCAAGGCGACGCCGGCCTCGGGCTGGTGCTTTGCCCATACCATTGCCCGCGACGAGCCGCATAAGTTGAGCGCCGCCTATCGCCTCGACCGCTTCCGCAGCGGCCGCATGCTCGACGAAAAAGGCCAGGGCGCCACGCCCAATTTGCATTGAGATAATGATGAACAACCCAATCTCTCTCACCCTGAGGTGCCCGGCGCGGCCGGGCCTCGAAGGGTCTGCCGGCGCGGCGTATGCTTCGAGGCGCGCTACGCGCGCACCGCAGCATGAGGGTAGCCAAAGATGCTGATCGCCTGCCCACATTGCGGAACGCGGCCGGTCGAGGAATTCACCTTCCTTGGCGATGCGAGTGTTGCGCGGCCCACCAGCAACGATCCGGCATCGATGGAACAGTGGTACGACTACGTCTATTTGCGCGACAATCCGAAGGGCCGCATTGCGGAATATGTGCAGCATTCGGGCGGTTGCCGGGCCTGGCTGGCAATCTCGCGCGATACCGCCACGCATGAGGTCTTCGGTTGTGTCGCGGCGCGCAAGAAGAAGGCGGATAAGTCATGACCTCCTTCCGTCTCAGCAAAGGCGGCTTGATCGACCGCAACACCACGCTCAATTTCAAGTTTGACGGAAAGTCCTTCACCGGCCACGCGGGCGATACGCTGGCTTCAGCGCTGATCGCTAGTGACGTTCACCTGATGGGGCGTTCGTTCAAATATCATCGGCCGCGCGGAGTGATTTCGGCGGGGGCCTCCGAGCCCAATGCGCTGGTGGAGTTGCGCGAGGGCGGGCGCAAGGAAGCCAACACGCGGGCGACGATGATCGAACTCCATGATGGCCTGGTGGCCAGGAGCCAGAATCGCTGGCCGTCGCTCGTCTTCGATATCGGCGCCATCAATTCGCTGGCGTCCGCGATGTTCGTCGCCGGTTTCTACTACAAGACCTTCATGTGGCCGAAGAGTTTCTGGGAAAAGATCTACGAGCCGATAATCAGGCGGGCGGCGGGGCTCGGGTCCGCGTCGCAAGAAGCTGATCCCGACAAGTACGAAAAATCCTACGCGCACTGCGATCTGCTGGTGATCGGCTCCGGCCCGACAGGATTGATGGCGGCACTTGCAGCGGCGCGATCGGGCGGGCGCGTCATCCTCGCCGATGAAAGTTCGCGGCTGGGAGGTTCGCTGCTGAACGAGAACGAGGAGATCGGCGGCGTTTCGGGACTGGCCTGGGCGGATGGCGTCATCGCCGAACTGGCTTCGATGCCCAACGTCACATGCATGCCGCGGACGACGGTGTTCGGTTGGTATGACGGCAATATCTTCGGCGCACTGGAGCGGGTCAACGATCATGTCCTGGCGCCGTCACCTTACGAGCCGCGCCAGCGCTATTGGCGGATCATCGCCAAACGCGCGGTGCTGGCGGCGGGAGCCGAGGAACGGCCGGTGGCCTTCGGCGGCAACGATATTCCGGGCGTGATGCTGGCCTCCGCCATGCGCACTTATGCCAACCGCTATGCGGCGGCGGCGGGGAAATCCGTCGTGGTCTTCACCAGCAATGATTCCGGCTACCGCACGGCGCGCGACATGAAGGCGCATGGCGTTCATGTCGAGGCGATCGTCGACAGCAGGCCCTTGGCAACTGCCGATGCGGCCGGTGTTCCGGTGCTCCGTGGGCGGATGATCGTCGATGTTCAGGGTAAAAGGGGCGTCACCGGCGTCGAATTGACCGATCACACGCATATCCCATGCGATGCTGTGGCGATGTCGGGTGGTTGGAGTCCCATCGTCAATCTTGCTTGTCATCGCGGCGCCAGGCCACGCTGGAACGATGATATTCTCGGTTTCGTGCCGCCCGATGTGGGTAAAGACTTTATCGTGGCGGGATCGGCTGCGGGCCGCATGCTGCTGTCGGAATGCATTGCCGACGGTGCGCAAGCCGGAACGCTCAAAGGCAAGATTCCGCCAACGCCGAAGTGCCGCGACGAGGCCTTCGCGATTGCACCGCTGTGGTGGGTGAAGAAAGCCCAAGGCAAGGCCTTCATCGACTACCAGAATGACTCGACGGCCAAGGATCTGCCGCTCGCCGCACGCGAGGGCTACCGCGACATCGAACTGACCAAGCGCTACACGACAACCGGCATGGCCACCGACCAGGGCAAGCTCGGCAACGTCAATGCCATCGCGATCCTGGCCGAGGCCACGGGCAAGACGATGGATCAGGTCGGCACCACGACGTTCCGGCCGTTCTACTCGCCGGTGGCCTTCGGGGCCTTGGCGGGACCGTTCACCGGGCACCATTTCCAGCCGGTGCGCAAGACGCCGCTGCATGAGTGGGCCACGGAACTGGGTGCCGTCTTTGTCGAGACCGGATTGTGGATGCGCTCCTCGTGGTTCCCGCGGGATGGCGAAGACTGGTTGGCCGCCGCCTCGCGCGAAGTCATTGCCACACGCAATGGCGTTGGGCTTTGCGATGTCTCGACGCTGGGCAAGATCGATGTCCAGGGCAAGGATGCGGGCACATTCCTCGACAAGCTCTATTGCAACACCTTTTCCACACTCAACATCGGCAAGGCGCGTTACGGTTTGATGCTGCGCGAGGATGGCATTGTCTACGACGATGGCACGACATCGCGGCTGGCCGGCGATCACTATGTCATGACGACGACGACCGCCAACGCGGCACGCGTGATGTCACAAATGGAATTTGCGCATCAGGCGCTGTTTCCGGACCTTGATGTAACTTACGTCTCGATCTCCGAGCAATGGGCGCAAATGGCGATCGCCGGTCCGAAGTCGCGGGCCACGCTGCAGAAGATCGTCGATGGCCTGGCGATGAGCGACGAGACCGTGCCCTACATGGCGGCGCTGGAGATTTTCATTCTCAATGGTGTGCCGGCGCGGCTGTTCCGGCTGTCGTTCTCGGGCGAGCATGCCTATGAATTGGCGGTGCCCGCCGACTACGGCAACATGGTGGCACGCGCGCTGATGCAGGCAGGCGCGGAATTCGGCATCGTTCCTTATGGTGTTGAAGCGCTGTCGATCATGCGCATCGAGAAGGGCCATGTGGCGGGTGGCGAGTTGAATGGCACGACGACCGCCGCCGATCTGGGGTTGGGCAAGATGATGTCGGCGAAGAAGGACTATATCGGCCGCATGATGGCGGGCCGTGAGGGTCTCACTGACCCGAATCGGCAATGCGTCGTCGGCATCCGTCCGGTGAACGCGGGCGACCGTATCCGCTCGGGCGCCCATATTCTCAAGCAAGGCGACAAGCCGTCGATGGCCAATGACCAGGGCTATGTGAGCTCGGTGGCCTGGTCGCCGATGCTGAACATGTGGATTGGACTGGCGTTGATCGCCAACGGCCGGGCGCGGCATGGTGAAGTGGTTCAGGTATGGGACGGTTTGCGCGGTCACAAGGTCGAGGGCGAGATTTGCGAGCCGGTGCATTTCGACAAGGAGAACAGGAGGCTTCATGCCTGAGGTTCCAGCGAAAACCAAACCTACTCCGGCTGCCGAGATGAAGCTGGCGCGCGTCTCGCCGCTGGCCGGCGTGGCTTTGCAGGGACGTTTCGGTGCTGACAAGGGGGCGCCAGGTGTGAGTTTCAGCGTGCGGCATCCGATGTCTATCGTCACGGTTATCGCCCGCATGGGCAAGGGCAAAGCTGTCAGCGCAGCGCTCGCGGGCTATGACGCGCGCTGGGCGGGGCCCGATCAGTATCTGGTTATCGCGGAGGCCCGGGGCGAAGGTGCTCTCTACAGCGAACTCAAGGCCGCGCTGGACGGCATCGCGTCGTTGAGCGACCAGAGCCACGGCCGCGTCGTCATCCGCATCGAGGGTTCCAAGGCGCGCAAAGTGCTGGCCAAGGGTACGCCGGTCGATCTGCATACGGATGAATTCGCCATCGGCAAGCCGGCAATGACCCAGATGGCCCACGCCGGCGTGCATCTGACGCGCGTCGCTGACGATGCCTTCGAACTCTCGGTGTTCCGCGGTTTCGCGGAAAGCTTCTGGGAGTGGATCACGACGCAGGCGGAGGAGTTCGGCTATCAGGTGCGATAGTCCTCAAAGCCGCTCCGCCAGCCGGGCGATCCTCTTGCAGGCCTCGGTGATCTGCTTGACATCCACGGTCAGCGCCACGCGGAGGTGGCCGGTGCCGCCGGCCCCAAAGCTTTCTCCGGGCATGGTGACGACGCCTTCTTCTTCCAGGAGTTTCCAGGCGAAGGCTTCGCCGCTGAGGCCGGTCTTGCGCACATCGACCATCACGAACATGCCGCCTTCGGGCATACGGGCGGAGACTTTCTTCGCGCCCTTCAATGCGGCAACCAGCGCGCGGGCGCGGGCTTCGTAGTCGCGCTTCATCTGGTCGACTTCGGGGAAGTGATTGTCGAGGGCGAAGGCCAGGGCATCCTCGAGGAAGGGTTGCGAGCCGAACAGCATTGTCTCAGTGACCGGAATGCAGCGGTCGCAGAATTCCGCCGAGGCGGCGATCCAACCGCTGCGGAAGCCCGGCATGGCGTGTGATTTGGAGATCGACGACACGACGATGGTGCGCTTTTCGAGCTCCGGCACATCGAAGGGCGAGGCGAAGACGGTGTTGCCGTAAGTGAGCGTTGCATAGACTTCATCCGAGATGATCCACAGGTCATGCTTCTCGCAGAGCTTGCCGATCCTTTCGATTTCGGCGCGAGTGAAGACGGCGCCCGTGGGGTTGGACGGCGTGTTCATCAGCAACACGCGGGTCCTTGGCGTGATGACCTTTTCGAGATCGGCAGCCTTCAGGTGAAAGCCATGATCGGGGTCGACGCGCACCGGGACGGCGATACCGCCTGCTGCCGCGATGACGCCTTCGTACGTCGCGTAATAGGGATCGGCCATCAGCACTTCATCGCCAAGGTTGACCACCGTCATCATTGCCGCGAACAGCGCCGTCTGGGTGCCGGGCAAATAGATGAACTGGTTCTCGTGCATGGCGCGGCCGGTCTGGCTTGTATAGACGCGGGCCAGGGCGCGCCTGGCATGGGCCTCGCCGCGGCCTTCGGCATAACGGGTGCGGCCGGCGCGCATCTGTTTATTGGCCTCATCGAGAATGGCCATCGGCGGCGGCGCATCGGGCTCGCCGATGGACAGGAAAATCAGCGGCTCGCCCAGCCCGGCGCGGCGCTTTCCCTCAATGTGAACGGCCCATTTTTCCGAGCCGAGGCCCGCCAGACGATCGGAGATAGAAGCAAAGCGCATGATGATCCCGTGTTGATGCCGCCGCCTGTTACACGCTTTCGGCGACGATTTCACCTGCTGGCGTAATGCACAGCCGGGCCATGCGTTTAAGGGATGACAGTTCAGCTGGGGTAACGCAAAGAATCGCGCAGGAGCGGCCATAGAGCGTTGCCGCGACATCGGCGCCGATGGCGAGATTGACGTCGGCCATGGCGAGAATGATGGCGGCGGGCGCCGTGCCAAGCCTAATCGCCTCGGCAATGGCGCCGGGTGCCGAGCCTGAACCTCGGGTCTCGTGCATCAGCAGGATGGTGCCGGCAAGATTGGCGCCGCGCTGCGGGTGGTGGACATCGAGGATGAAGCCGGTTTTGGGATCGAAGGCGCCCCACAAGCTCAAGGGTTCATCGAGCACCAGAACAGGCCCAGCTGCTGTAGCGGCGTTAAGAACGGTGGCGAGGATCATCGCGATGTCCAAAGTTGCGGATCGCGCCAGACTTCACCGCGGATGGCGCTCTCGACACACTCTTTCAGCGAACCGAAGGCCACTTCGACGTTCAGCATGCCGGGTGCGTAATAGGCCCATTTGGCGGCGTTGGTCATGACGCGGCCCTTGAGGCCCCTCACCCGCGGCGAGTAATATGTGCAGACATCAACGGGGACTTCGAGCCCGGCATTTTCCAGCGCCGCAATCCAGCCCTTCTCGGCTGCAAGGCTACGCACCACGCGGCTGGTGGAAACGAAGAATGGCAGCCTAGCGTGAATTTTTCGGCCATCGAGCAGGCGCACCAGTTCGCCGAATTCCGTCAGCGAGAAATGCGGCGTGCCGAGTGCAACAGCATCGAGCGGGCCGTCACGCGCTGTCGAGAGATCGCGATGGGCGCGCGCCAGATCATCGGGCGTAACATGATGAACGTCACTGCCACTCAAAACTGAAGCGAGGTCTGGGGCCTCCGGTGTCGCGCCGACGCCATGCCAGAGTTCAACGCCACCTGAGGAGGCCACCGCCGTGCTGATGGCCTTCAAGGCATCTTTGCCGATAGATGGCGGCAGGCCTGAGATGACCGGCACGCGGCGGCCGGCGAGACGGCCGGTGTGGTGGCCGATGAGATGGGCGAAGATATCGGTGGCACGCCAGGCCTCGGGGAGTGTTGTGCAATCCACATGCAGCTCGGCCTTGCGGCATTCGTCACGATGCAGACCGGCATCAGGAACAAGCCCGGTCAGCGCGCAGGCGGCATCGAGATAGTCGCCATACTTGTTGGTGCGCGCGCCCACGGCCGAATTGTAGTAGGCGACGGCGTTCGACTCGCCCACCGCGATGTGATCGCCGAATTGCGGGCCGCCGGCATGCTGGTAGGGCGCGCAGGTCCAGGTGGGGATGCAACCCAACTGCGCATAGAGCCGCATCAACTCGCCAGCGCCCCGGACCGTCTCCGGGTCCTCCGTAGGCGGACGAAGCGTCGGGTCAGCGAGGCTGACGAGGCCGTTGTTGGTCCAGGTTGGTACCGCAAGCCTGGCGCCGTTCTGCAACAGGAAACGGATGAAATCGACGTGCGCCTGGCCGGTATAGAAACAGGCATCGAGATGCGCGAAGGAGATTGGCCGCAGGTGCTCTGCCCCCATGATGGCGGCAGCCTTGACGACGAGGCGCATGGCCAATTGCATCGCCTTGCCGGAAGCGCCGTCAAGGAGCGCACGGGCGCGGTCCGTCAATTCCATCCAAAGCCCTCATGCTGAGGTGGCCGCAAAGCGGCCCTCGAAGCATCGCTGGCGGCCGGCCCTTCGAGGCCCGGCTTTGCTGGGCACCTCAGGGTGAGGGAATTATAGACGGCGTGACTCACGGCTTCACTTGCTCGTGGGCTATCCGGTTCAAGGTCAAGTAGTCGGTCTTGCCGGAGCCCAGCACCGGAATTTCGGGAAGGACGATAACATTGCGCGGCACCTGCAGGGCGGTGGCGCCCGCCGATTTCAGGCCGTCGCTGACTGCCTTGGCGTCGAGCGCTTCGGCTGTCGTGAACGTCACCAGCTGTTCACCCTTCTTGGCATCGGGCACGGCGACGACTGCATGCTGGCTTTCAGGGAAGGCCTGATGCAATTTCATTTCGACTGATGTCAGCGAAATCATTTCGCCGGCGATCTTGGCGAAGCGCTTGGCGCGGCCGAGGATGGTAATGTATCCCATGTCATCAACCGTGACGATGTCGCCGGTGTCATACCAGCCGTCGGGCGGCGGCTCGTTGACGCCGGGGTTATCGGCGCGGAGATAGCCCAGCATGACATTGGGGCCCTTGACGAAAAGCCGCCCGCCCTCCTCGATGCCGGGCACCGGTTCAAGCCGGTAGTCGATGCCGTCGAACAGGCGGCCCACCGTGCCGGTCTTGTTGTGCATCGGCGTGTTGAAGGCAACGGCGGGCGAGCATTCGGTGGCGCCATAGCCCTCGAGAATGCGCAGGCCGAATTTCTCCACCCAGATGTCTCGCGTCTCGGGCTTCACCCGCTCGGCACCGGCCACGACGAGGCGCATGTTGAAGAAATCATAAGGGTGGGCATTCCTCGCGTAGCCCATCAAAAACGTATCGGTGCCGAACAGCACCGTGGCGTTGGTGTCGTAGCAAAGCTCCGGCACGACTTTGTAGTGGAGCGGCGAGGGATACTGGAAGCTGCGGATGCCGCTGAAAACGGGGAGCAGGGCGCCGGCCAGGAGTCCGAAGGCATGGAAGATTGGTAACGCGTTGAAAACGATATCCTGGGCGGTGAAGGCGATGCGGGCGGCGGCCTGATAGCGGTTGGCGTGGAGATTGCGGTGTGACAGCGCCACGCCCTTCGGCACACCTTCCGAGCCCGACGTGAAGAGGATGACGGCGGTCGAATCGGGATCGCGCGAAGCGCCGGCCGAACGCAACGCGGTTGTCGAGAAAAACTTCGCCCACAAGCCATAGAGCTTGTCGTTGAGGGCGAGACTTTCGCGCAGGTCTTCAAGGTAGATGATCTTGCGGCCGTCGCTCAGGGTCTTGATGTCGTCTTCCATGTTGCCCGCCTCGATGAAGCGGCGCGAGGTAA
>JANPCS010000410.1:0-6048 GCA_031431065.1 Hyphomicrobiales bacterium
TAACGTCATTACCGGAAATCTCGGCGCCAACACCCTGCTCGGCATGGATGGTAACGACACACTGGTTGGCGACTTCGGCAACGACGCCATGACCGGTGGCATCGGCAACGATACCTATTACGTGGGCCAATCGGGCGACACTGTCACCGAAGCAGCGAGCGGCGGCACCGACACGGTGATCACCACCTACAACAACTACGTGCTGGCCTCGGAAGTCGAGAACCTGACACAAGGTGGCACGGCTTCGATCAACGCCACCGGCAACAGCCTCGGCAACACCATCACCGGCAATTCCGGCTGGAACACGCTGAGTGGCGATGCCGGTGCCGACACGATCAATGGCGCGGCGGGTGCCGACATCATCATCGGTGGGGCCGGACTGGACACGATGACCGGCGGCAACCAGATCGACACGTTCTCGTTCACCGCCTTGACCGACAGCGGCACGGCAGCGGGCACGCGCGACATCATCACCGACTTCCAGGCGGGCGAGCAGATGAATCTCAGCGTCATCGACGCCAATTCGGTGACGGCCGGCGAACAGGAGTTCATCTTCGGACCGGGCGGCGACAGCATCTATGGTGCTGGCGAGTTGCAGGTCAGCGTCTCGGGCAGCGTTGCCACTGTCAGCCTCTATGTCGATGCCAATACCGTCGCCGACATGGTGATCACCGTCAATCTGGCTGCCGGCATCACGACGCTCACCGCCGATAACTTCGTGCTTTAAGCGGTTCTGGCACGAAACCGAAACTCCGCCGGTGTGAGCCGGCGGGGTTTTTGTTCATGGCGCTCAGCGTTGACTGGTTTGCCAGGCGGGGTTGATCCAGGGCTCCTGGTTCGAGGGGGCAAGCGGATCGCGGCCGAGAATATGGTCGGAGGCCTTCTCGCCGATCATTAGCGTCGGCGCGTTGAGATTGCCGTTGGTGACCTGCGGCATGATAGACGAATCTGCGACCCGCAAGGCTTCGATGCCGATGACCCGGCAGTGACTATCGACAACCGCCATGCCATCATCAGCCGATCCCATCTTGCAGGTGCCGCACGGATGATAGGCACTCTCGCAATGCTGGCGGATGAAGGCATCGATCTGCGCGTCTGATTCGACTCTTTCACCGGGCTGAATCTCATCTCCGGCATAGGCTTGCATGGCAGGCTGGCGGAATAGCTCTCGAGTGAGCCTCACGGCGCGGCGCCACTCGGTGAGATCGTCGGGGTGAGAGAGATAGTTGAACAGGATCTTCGGCGGGATTTTCGGATCGTTGTTCTGTATACGGATGAAACCGCGCGATTTCGAACGCATTGGCCCGACATGAGCCTGGAAGCCGTGGCCGTTGAAGGCGGTCTTGCCGTCATAGCGCATGGCGGCAGGAAGAAAATGGAACTGCAAGTCGGGATACTCGATGCCGGCGGCCGAACGGATGAAGCCGCAGCTTTCGAAATGGTTGGTGGTGCCGAGGCCGGTCTTCAGAAACAGCCACTCGGCACCGATTAGGCCCTTGGAAAACCAGTTGAGTTTCGAATAGAGCGTCACCGGCAGTTTCGAGACCATTTGAAAGTAGACCTCAAGATGGTCCTGCAGGTTCTCGCCGACGCCGGGCAGGGCCATGACGACATCGATGCCGGCGGCCTTCAGCGTATCTGGCGCGCCAATGCCCGAAAGCTTCAGTAACTTGGGCGAGTTGACCGCCGAAGCGGCGATGATCACCTCGCGCCGGGCGTAGGCCCGCAATATGTCGCCGGCGATTTCATACTCAACACCGGCAGCCCGCTTGCCCTCGAGCAGCACGCGGCGGGCGAGCGCATGGGTTGCCAGCTTGACGTTGCCGCGCTTCATGGCCGGTTTCAGATAGGCATTGGCTGACGACCAGCGAACGCCATCGTGCACGGTCATTTCCATGGCGCCAAAGCCTTCCTGCTGGCGGCCGTTATAGTCATCGGTGACGGGATAGCCCGCCTGCCGTCCGGCCTCGACGAAGGCCTGGTACAGCGGGTTGTGGCGTTTCCCGCGTTTCACATGCATCGGGCCATTGCTGCCGCGCCAGCCGTCCTCGCCGCCGTGGCTGGTTTCCAGGCGCTTGAAATAGGGTTGCACGTGGCGGAAGCCCCAGCCCTTGGCGCCCATGTTTTCCCAGGCGTCGAAGTCCCGGGCGTGGCCGCGCACATAGACCATGCCGTTGATTGACGAGGAACCGCCCACCACTTTGCCGCGCGGCGTGGCCAGGCGGCGGCCACCCAGGTGCGGCTCGGGCTCGGACTCAAAGCCCCAGTTATAGAGGCTCATGTTCATCGGGTAGGACAGCGCCGACGGCATCTGGATGAACGGCCCACGGTCGCTGCCGCCATATTCCAGCACCAGCACGCTGATTCGGCCGTCCTCCGACAGGCGGTGCGCCATGACACAGCCCGCCGAGCCCGCGCCGACGATGATGTAGTCGAAGGCCTGTTGGTTCATCGGTTGCGGCGCCCGGTGTCGGCCAGGCCCTCAAGCGCGCTGATGCGGGCCTCGGTGTCGCGCCACGCGGCGTTGACGGTGGCGGCCACCAGCGACTCGGCAACGAACAGCGGCACGATGTTGGAGTCCCAGCTGGAAGGGGCTTCAATACGGAGGGGAAGTGTATGCACGGCAAGTCTCGCGATTGGGGATATCCACTGATCGGTAATGAGCACGATCCGGGCGCCGCGTTCTTGGGCGGAAGCGGCAAATTCCAGCATGCGGGCGTCATAGCGGCGGATATCGAAGATCACCATCACGTCCGGCTTGCCGATATCGAGCAGATATTGCGGCCAGTAGGATGGCGTGGCGGGAATGAGGCTGACGCCGGGCCTCGCCATGTGCAGGTGGGTGAAGAGATAGGAGGCAATGGCATGGGTGATGCGGCCGCCGCCGGCATGCACCTTGCGCTTGCGGTCGGCCAGCAGCGCCACGGTGGCGTCGAAGGCCCGGTGATCCAGCAGTTTCAGCGAGCCCGACAGATTTTCCATGGCGGCACTGGCGAAGCGGTTGAGGATGTGGGCATCGGGCGCATCGGCGGCCCAGCGGTCATGCTTGGCGATGGGGTTCTGCAATTGCGCCGAGAGTTCGGCGCGGAGTTCTTCCTGGAACGAGGGAAAACCGGCAAAGCCGAGCTTCTTGGCCAGCCGCAGCACCGAAGGCGTCGAGACCGCGGCGACGCGCGCGAATTCGGTGATGCTGACAAGGCCTGCCATCGGGTAATTGGCGAACAGCGCCACCATCAGCTTCCTTTCGGCGGCGGTGAGTTCGCTCGATTTTTCGCGCAGGCGTTCGGCGACGGTGGCAGAGCGCTGCGGCGGCATGGCTTCGATTCCCCAGTTTCACACATCCGCACTGTAACGAATTTGACAGCACTGTTACAATCTGAAATTATCGCTTCACATACCGCCTGATGTTTTCCGGAGAATCGACGACATGGGGGTTCTGCTCCTCGCTGACGAAGACAGCCCGCTCATTGCCGTCAACGAACAGGGCCGCTCGCCCTTCGTGCTGATCTGCGAACATGCCTCGCGGCTGCTACCGAAACGGCTTGGCACGCTGGGCCTGCCCGAAAGCGACCTCGCCCGGCACATCGCCTGGGACATCGGCGCCGAGAATGTGGCCCGCGTGCTCTCGCGGCTCATCGATGCGCCATTGCTGCTGCAGCGCTATTCGCGCCTGGCCTATGACTGCAACCGGCCGCCGGAATCGCCCGATGCCATCCCAGAGATGAGCGAAGCGACAATTATTCCCGGCAACAGGAATCTCAACGCGGACGAGAAGCTGGCGCGGGCGCGTGGCATCTACCGGCCGTTTCACGATGGCATCTCAGCCCTTCTCGACCGCCGCACGGCGCATGGCGTCAGGTCGAGCCTCATCTCGATTCACAGTTTCACGCCGGTCTATAAGGGTAAGCCGCGCGCTGTCGAACTCGGCATCCTGCATGACCGCGACGCCGCGCTGTCGTCACGGCTGATCAAGGGTTTTCCCAATGTCGATGCGCGCCTCAACGAGCCCTATGGGCCGAAGGACGGCGTGCTGCATACGCTCAACATGCACGGCTTCGCGCGCGGGCTGCAGCATGCGATGATCGAAATCAGGAATGACCTGATTGCCGCCGAACGCGGCCAGGACGAATGGGCGCAGCGCCTTTCGGTGCCGCTCATTCAGGCTGCAACAGTATAACAGAACAGGGAGAACGATCATGGCAGAGGGCATGCTGAGCCTTGAACAGCTGAAGCAGGAAGTCGCCGCCGATACCATCGATACCGTCGTGGCGGCCTTCGTTGATATGCAGGGCCGCCTCATCGGCAAGCGCTTTCACGGCAAGTTCTTCGCCGATGGCGGCTACGAAGAAACGCATGCCTGCAACTATCTGCTCGGCGTCGACATCGAGATGGAGCCGGTGCCGGGCTACAAAGCCACCAGCTGGCAGAAGGGCTATGGCGATTTCGTCCTGAAGCCTGACATGAAGACGCTGCGCCGCACGCCGTGGCTTCCCGGCACAGCCCTGGTGCTGTGCGATGTGCTCGATCATCACACCCACGAGGACACGCCGCACTCACCGCGCGCCATTCTGAAAAAGCAGCTGAAGCGCCTCGAGGCAATGAAGATGAAGGCCTACATGGCGTCCGAACTGGAGTTCTTCCTGTTCGACGACAATTACGAACTCTGCCATACCAAGGGCTACCGCAACATGAAGACCTCGGGCTATTACATCGAGGATTACAATGTGCTGCAAACCTCGAAGGAAGAAGTCTACATGCGCGCCTTGCGCAACGGGTTGGCCGGAGCGGGCATCATCGTCGAAAATTCCAAGGGCGAATGGGGCCCGGGCCAGGAAGAGATCAACGTCAAGTATGACGAGGCACTCGCCATGGCCGACAATCACGCCATCATCAAGAACGGCGCCAAGGAAATCGCCTATGGCATCGGCAAGGCCATCACCTTCATGGCGAAGTGGGATTATGGCATGGCGGGGAACTCCTCCCACATCCACCAGTCGCTGTGGTCGAGCGATGGCAAGCCGCTGTTCCTCGACAAGGCGGGCGAGCATGGCATGTCGCCGTTGATGAAACATTATCTGGCGGGGCAACTGGCGCACGCGGGCGAGCTTACATACTTTCTGGCGCCATATATAAATTCCTACAAGCGCTTCATGGCCGGAACCTTTGCGCCGACGCGCGCGGTGTGGAGCTTCGACAACCGCACGGCGGGCTTCCGTATCTGCGGTGCCGATAGCAAGGCAATCCGCGTCGAGTGCCGCATCGGCGGTGCCGATCTCAATCCCCATCTGGCCTTCGCCGCGCTGATCGCCGCTGGCCTCGACGGCATCGAGAAAAAGATGGAGCTGGAACCGGTGGTGTCGGGCGACATCTATGACACCTCGCGCCAGCTTCGCGAGATCCCCAAGACGCTTCGCGAAGCAACGGCGCTGCTCGACGGCTCAATCTTCCTGCGCGCTGCCATGGGTGACGAGGTGATCGATCACTACGTTCACACCGCAAAGTGGGAACAGTTTGAATTCGACCGCCGCATCACCGATCTGGAATTGAAGCGCGGCTTCGAGAGATATTGATCCCGTGTCACGACATTTGTCTTGACAAATCTAAGTTAGTTGCCGTAAATTGGAGAAATGAGTAGGCGCATTCTCGATCAAGCTATTGCGGCCATGGGCAGCCAAACCGCATTGGCCAAGGCAATCGGCAAGTCACAAGGCCATATCTCGAAATGGCTGGAGCGGAGCTATGTGCCTGCCGAGTCTGTCTTGGCGATTGAAAAGGCGACGGGCATTCCGCGCCAGAAGATCCGGCCTGATTTGTATCCTGACATGCAGCCTCAGACTTCACCGGCCAAGAATCCATCCCCTGAGCCCAGCCCGAGCCAACGTAAGTCAATCATAGGCTGCATGAAGGGCACGGTCACCTTGCCACCCGATTTTAATCCCGAGCGGCCATTTTACGAATTGCATGGCGACTGGAATGATCACGTTTTGAAAGAATCGGAGAGGAAATCTTGACTGCTGAACGGTTGCTTCTGGATACCTGCGCCATCTT
>JANPCS010000411.1:0-7548 GCA_031431065.1 Hyphomicrobiales bacterium
TCGCGCAATTCAGCCTGGTGGCGGCCGGCTGCGATCCGCCATCGGTGAAAAGTCGAGGCATGTTCGGAAGCCGCGACGACGATATTATCGCCGGGCGCCAATTCGAGGTTTGCCGCGGCTGTCGAAATTCCATAGGCCGATGAGCTTACGATCGCGACGTCGCCGGCCGCGGCGCCGATGAGGCTGGCAAAGGCGGCCCGCAACGCCTCGACCTCCTCGAAAAAGTCTTTGTACATGATTTCCCATGGCCTGGCCTTGCGTAGCACCGCGCGTTGCCCGGCTTCGGTTACGGCCTTCGGCAACGGCGAAAGATAAGCGCAATTGAGATAGGCCACGTCGTCGGGGATATCGAAACTGGCGCGCGACGGCTGGGGCATGAGGCTCCGGATGGTAGGGACTGAGGCGAATGCGGGACGAACCCAGACAATGCCTCCAGCCACGTTGCTTCCGTTGACACGGGTGGAACAGGGTGGTACTGACTTGCATGTAAGTTAGCACAGCGCATCCAGATGTCCAACCAATACCTTCCGGTTGGCTGTGCTGACCTGAAAAATGTCTCGTTCCGATCCTGTTTCGTCCTTTTGGCAATGGAGAGAACCCCGTGGACACATTTGTGAAAAGTCTCTTGGACCGCAGGTTGAACCGGAAGACCAGCCGCCGCAGTTTTCTGCAGGGCGCGGCTGGCATGGCCACGGTAAGCGTCCTGGGTCCGGTACCGCTCACCAGCGGGCCAGCGCAGGCCAAGGACCTTGGCGGCGCGCTGAACTTCTTCGGCTATGACGGCGAGCAGGGACAGAATGTCGCCAAGTCATTCCTGGAAAAACACAACATCCAGCTCAACGCCTCCTTCGCTGGCGCCGCCGATGAAACCCTGACCCGCTTCAATACCGGCGGGCGTGGTTCCATGGACATCCTCACCATGAACAAGGATTTCCAGCGCTCCATCATCGACTCCAAAACCGAACTTTTCCAGGCCCTCGACATGAGCCGTATTCCCAATGCGGCGGGCCTCTTTAGGGCGTTCAAGGACGCACCCTGGCTGGTCCGGGACGGCAAAACCTATGGCGTGCCGATCATCTGGGGCGACGAGCCGTGCATCTACAATCCCGCGAAGTGGAAGGAATTGCCGCCGAAATACACCGATTTCGCCGACCCGAAATACAAGGGCGAACTTGTGCTGCTCGACGATCCCTTCGGCAACATCTGGCTGTTCGCCAAGTCGCTGGGGATCAAGGATCCGAGTCGGCTCACCGCCGATGAACTGGCCAAGGCGCTTGCCGCCATGCTCACCATCAAACCCAATGTGGTGACCATCGGCGCGTCGCTGGGCGACATGGCGGACGTCCTCATCCGCGGTGATGGCTCGATGGGGCTGGGCGGTTGGGCCTATCAGACGATCATCGCCAAGGACAAGGGCGTCACTTTGGTTCTCGGCACTCCGGCGGACGACGGTACATTCCACTGGTCCGACTCCTATGCGCTCGCCGTGGATGCGCCCGGCGCCGACAATGCCTATGCCTATCTCGATTTCATGACCTCGGCCGAATCCAATGCGGCCCTGGCCATGGAACTGGGCTCTGGCGCCACGGTGGAAAAAGCCCATGATCTGCTTACCCCGGTGGCCAAGGCGCTCTATGACTACGACACTGTCCGGCAACCCGGCGGCGGCATTCTCGGCACCCAGACTGTCGTCCCGCCGCAAACAGCGGACGGTGATATCGTCGCCGCTGCCGCGTGGGTCGAAGCTTGGCAAACCTTCAAAGCGTCATAGAGAAACTGGCATCCGTGGCGGCCACTGCAGCGGGGCGCATTTTTTCTCTTGGTAAATCCAACCACAACGGGAGCGCGGCCGCACTGCGGATGATTTCGCCGGCCGGCGCATTCTATGGGGCATCTTTCGCGCTACCGATGGCGTGTCTCTTCATCCTCAGTTTCTGGCGGGCCGAAGGTTTCGCCCTGATCCCCGATTTCGCGTTTTCGAACTACGCCAAGATTGCAACGTCAAGTCTGTACCGCGGTCTCATTCTGCGAACCATCTTTCTCGGCCTGGTTACCGCATGCATCGTGGTGCCGGCGGCATTCACCCTTTCCTACCTGATGCGTTTCGTCTTCGAGCGGCGGGCCCGGCTGGTTCTGCAGGTCATCCTCTTGTCGTTGTTCAGTGGTTACCTCGTGCGTATTTACGCGTGGCGTACAATCCTCGGAAAGCAGGGCCTGCTGAACGCCATGCTGCAGTGGCTCGGCCTCACCGAACAACCCCTGGCGTTCCTGATCTACAGTAACTTCGCCGTCGTAGTCACACTCACTGGCCTGTTGCTGCCGCTGGCGGTGCTGCCGATCTATTCCGCGATGTGCAACGTCTCGCGCGATTATATCGAGGCGGCGCGCGATCTTGGCTCCAGCGGCGGCCACCTCATCCGCACCATTCTCCTGCCGATGGTGCTGCCCGGCGTACGCGCCGCCTTTGCTTTTGCATTCTTTCTCGCCGCCGGTGACTTTGTCACGCCAGCCCTTGTCGGGGGCGCGCAAAGCCTGATGATTGGCAACGTCATCGCCGATCAGTTTCGCGGTGTCGGTTCGAACTGGCCGCTCGGTGCCGCGCTGGCATTTGTTACGATCGCCACGGTGCTCGCGGTCTATTTTTCCGGCGTCGCTTTGCTGCGCCGGGCCGCGGTTTGGTAATGCGCGCAAATCGCCTGCTGGCGCGAGGTTTCGTTGTGCTCGTCCTGCTCTATCTCTATGCGCCGATCTTCGTGATCGTGCTCTTCTCGTTCACGACGTCGCCGCGGCTTGGCATTCCGATCGAGGGCCTGTCGTTGCGCTGGTACGCAAGCGCATGGTCCAATCCGCTGATGGTAACAGCACTTCGGAACAGTATGGTTCTCGCCGTCGTGTCGGCGCTTGCCGCGAGTGTGCTGGGAGCGGCGTTCGCATTCGGCGTGGCCCGGCTGAAGCGTCCACGCGACCGCCAGCTATTGCTGGGTGCTGGCCTGCTTCCCGCCGTGGTGCCGCTTCTCGTCATCGGCATTTCGCTCGCCGTGGTCTTCCAGGTTATCGGGTTTCGCCAGGGCTTGTTGAATGCCGCCGTGGGCCACGTCCTGGTTTGCCTGCCCTTCGTTATTCTGACCATGAACGCCCGGCTCGAGAATTTCGACTTCACGATCATCGAGGCGGCGCGCGACCTCGGCGCTACGCCGTTCCGCGCCTTTCTCGACATCACCTTTCCATTGGTCCGGCAATCCGTCATCGGCGCGGCGCTCCTTGCCGCTGCCCTTTCGCTGGATGAATTCGTGGTGACATGGTTCACCGCCGGCAATCAGCAGACGGTCCCGGTCCTGGTCTGGGGTCTCATGCGGCGGGGCATCGATCCCTCGATAAATGCCATCGCCACGATGCTCCTCGCGGCTCTGGTGTGCTTGGTGTTTGCGTCGAACCGTTTCGGCCGGAAGACCGCACAGTGACGGCCGCGGTCGAAATCGTCGACGTCAGCAAGACGTTCGGGGACGTTGCGGCGCTCGAACAGATCAATCTCCAGGTCGAGGACAACGAATTTGTTTCCCTGCTCGGGGCCAGCGGCTGTGGCAAGTCGACCCTGCTGCGCATAGTAGCCGGTTTCGAATATTCGTCGCGCGGCCGGGTAATCATTCACGGCGAGGATGTCACGTCCTTGCCGCCGCACCAGCGCCCAACCAATCTGGTGTTTCAACGCGGCGCCCTGTTTCCGCACATGAACGTGTTCGACAATATTGGCTACAGCCTGAAGCTGCGCCGGTGGCCGAAGCCGCGCATCGCCGAGCGCGTCGCCGAGATGCTGGCGCTGGTGCGTATGGAAGGGCTCGGCAGCCGCAATGCCACGGAACTCAGCGGTGGGCAGATCCAGCGCGTGGCGCTCGCCCGTGCGCTCGCCGCGGAACCCAAGGTTCTCCTTCTCGACGAGCCGCTTTCGGCTCTCGACCTGAAGCTCCGCCAGCAAATGCAACTGGAGCTGCGCGTCATCCAGCGCAGTCTCGGCGCCACTTTCATCTTTGTCACACACGACCAGACTGAAGCCCTGGTCATGTCCGACAGGATTGCAATTATGAACCAGGGCCGCATCGTCCAGTTCGCTACTCCGCGTGAGATCTATAGGCGGCCATCGTCCATGTATGTTTCCGATTTCATAGGCCAAACCAACTTTCTCAAAGGCATCGTGGTCAGCAGCGCAAATGGCGTGACCACGCTCGATGTCGGCAATGGAGAAAAGGCAACCGGCGAGTCGGCGCCGGTCCTTGCCACTGGCGCCACGGGCATCCTCTCGGTGCGTCCCGAATCCATACGAATCGTTTCGGCGGAGCAATGTGCTGACAGAAGTGCAACGATAAGCGCTCGTATCATCGAGATCGTTTATCTCGGCAGCAGCGTCCGGGTGGGGTCGGTCACCCCTGCGAACGTCATCATCTGGGCCGAGCTGCGCGATGCCGAAGCCCGCGACATGACGATTGGCATGGACGTGAAGCTCTCATGGTCTCTTACGGCCGCTACCGTATGGGCCGGAGGCGGCGCGCGCGATTGAGGCCATCAGCGATCAAGCCGCATGGTGCTGGTCCAGGTGATCAGGAAGATGATTGGCCGATAGTCCGCCCGGCTATTTCTTGGCGCTGGCCAACAGCCGCAGAAGGTTTCCCCCCACTACAAGGGCGCGGTCAGCATCTCCGAGTTTTTCGAGCCACGGATATGAGATCGTCTGAGCAAAAGATACATAATCGAGGGCCGGGCTAAAGTCCGAGCCCCATAGACAGCGTTCCACGCCGAAGCGGTTGAGAATGAGTTCGAGGAACGGCTCCGCCGCCACATGCGGATAAGAAAAGGCCGGATCGCTGATCGCGTAAGGCGCGGACATCTTCACCATCACGTTCGGAAGCGCGGCGAGCCGTAGCAGGGGCGTCAATCGTGTTTCGGCGTCCGCCATGGCAAGGGGTTGGCGGTAACTGCCCGGAAGCCCCAAGTGCGAAATCAGGAACGTGCAGTCTGAATAATTCTCGATGGCAGGCATAAGTAGGGTCAAACATTCCTGCACGGCATTGAGCGAAACCAAAGCCCGCGCCTGGTGCAAGGCGTTCCAGGCGGATGCCGGCCACGCGGCCGCGGCGGCGCCCATTGCCAGATCGGTCACATAAAGCGAGACGCCGGCATGCCCGCTTTCGAGGATCGCCGCGACCACTTCGGCCGAGGGTGACGAGTGGGCGCCGGCATAGGCCACCGTGTGCATCCACGGGTGTTCCGCCGCCAGGGCACGGATGTAGGCATTGTTGCTGGGGTCAATCCCCTCGCCCTCATAACCAACGACAAGTCCCGCCGCTATGCCGTGCGCCTTGCGCAGGCGCTCGTACACCTCGATCTCAGGCCGCAGTAGACTCTCACCATAGAGGCCGGGAAAGCCATGCCGGAAGAGATGCAGGTGCGCATCGGCCAGTATCATGGCCGCACCACGGCGCCGGTGCGCAAGGATTCCAGAATCGCGTCCGCCGCCACGAGGCCCAGGCGCGCATCTTCCAGCGTCACCACCGTGGGCTTGCGTTGGTCCGCGATACATTCCGTAAAATAAGTGAGTTCGGATCGCAGCATTGTGTCCTCCGCCGCAGGTGGCAATTCGATTTCGCGAAATTTGCTCCCGAATACCCGGATATACCGGCCGAGTTCCATCTCGACGGCCCCGCGCTCGCCGACCACCTCGATGCGGTCGGCAGGAGCCTCGAGAGTCGGAAACGTCCACGCATTCGAGATATGCCACATGCAGCCGCTCGAGCCGGTTCCGGTGATCAGCGTTTCGGACCGTGCCGTGTTTTCTGGCCGGCGGAGCGCCAGGACGGAAGCCAGTGGCGCGCCGGTGATCCACAACGCCTGGTCAATATCGTGCACCATCGTCATCAAAACCGGGTCGATGCCGGGATAGCGAACGGCATGGGTCTCGTCACGGTGGTTGCGCATGCTGACCGAGAGCACCGGACCGATCTCCCCCGCCCGGACGATGCCGGCAACCTCGCCATAGGCTTTGGAGAAGCGCAGGATGTGTCCGGGTAAGACAAACGCGGTGCTTTTCTGTTCCGCCGCGATCAGCACCCCGGCATCGGCGGCGCAAAGTCCGACCGGCTTTTCGAGAAGCACCGGAATATCGAGGCGAAGCGCCGCCACGGCCAGCGCAACGTGGCTATGCCCCGGCGTGGCGATCACGAAGCCATCGGGCCGCAAACGCTCGATCATCTCCACTGCATCGCTTTCGGCGCTTGCGGCACCGTAGCGGGTGGCTGCTGCCTGCGCCGCCGCCATATTGGTGTCGGCCAGCCCAACCACTTCGATCCCGTCCATCGCCGACAATTCTCTTAAATGTTCGCGGCCGAAAGATCCCGCACCGGCGAGGGCTATCCGCAGTTTGTTTCGCGCCATGAGCATCTTCCCGCTGAACAGAGACACGTGTGATTGACAAAAAACTGACTTACCAGTAAGCGAGGAGTCTGGATAGCGCGATTATGCAGCCACCTGCGCCGCGCCGTTTGATTTGAACGTCATCAGCGCCGGCCGGATTAGCGGCGCCAACCCAAGGGGCCGGATTTTGAAACAAGAACTTATCGCATTCACTCGCCAAGGCACACGGGATACCAACGGTGCGACCCAGGCGGTGCGTGCCGGCGACCTGCTCTTTATCGGCGGAATCCTGCCGGTAGATGCCGGAGGCAAGCTTGCCGGAACCGACATGACGAGCCAGGCCCGCAACATCCTCGACACCCTCAAAGACCTGCTTTCCGGGGCCGGCGCCACTCTCGCGGATGTCGTCAAGCACAATGTCTATCTGGCGAGCGAGGGTGATTCCGCCGCCGTTGCGCAGGACATCCGCGATCTTGACCAGGTGCGCTCCGAATACTTTCCGGTACCCGGCCCAACCACCACGGAAGTGCGCGCCGGCCTCGATACACCCGGCGCCCTGCTGATGATTGATGCCTGGGTTGTCATCGGCGGCCGCAAAGAACGGCTGATGCCTGCAGGCCACTGGAACTGGAAAAACGGGAGCGGCTTTTCGCAGGGCTGGAAGGTTGGCGACATGATCTTTATCGGTGGCCAACGCTCGCTCGACAGCGAAGGCAACGTCATCGGCCATGGTGATATCGAAGCGCAGACCGAGGAGGCATTTCGCAATCTCAACACCATGCTCGCCGCGGGCGGCGGCGATCGCAACAGCCTGATGCGCCAAAACACCTACTTCCGCTTCTTCGGCGAAGGCCCCGAAGTCACGCAATACTGGGAAAAGATGACCAATGTCCGCCGCCGCCACATGTCATCGCCGTCGGCGGCAGGCGCTGGACTGCGCATCACCGGCTTTCCGATCGCCGATGAACTGATTCAGGTCGAGGGCATCGGCGTTCTCGGCGAGGAAAAGCAACGGCTGCAGCCGGCCAACCACTGGGACTGGAGCATTCCCGGAAACAATTTCACGCAAGGCTGGAGGATTGGCAAGCTGGCTTTCATCGGCGGCCAGATCTCAGCCGACAATCGCGCCAAGACCGTCGGCAAGGG
>JANPCS010000412.1:0-10504 GCA_031431065.1 Hyphomicrobiales bacterium
CTGGAAGGCCCATTCCATGCGGTAGTTCTTCACCAGGAAGAACGACATCGCCACCATGAACACCAGGGGGCCGACGAAGAACAGGCCCTGCCAGACAATCATCGGCAGCCGCCAGGCGATGGCGTAGAGATCGGGTTTGGGGGGCACCGACGTTGCCATGCTTAACCCGTCATCCCGGCGAAAGCCGGGACCCATGGAGCATCATGTTCTATTTCGGCCATTGAACTCGTGGTGCGCTGGGTCCCGGCTTTCGCCGGGATGACGGCAACGGGGAGCAGTTACGAGGCGTTCTTGTATTCCTGCCAGAAGTCGTTCCAGTCCTCGAGGCTCTGCTGCTTCGGGATGCCGCGGTAGTGAATGCGGCCTTCCTTGATCAGCGTCACCGGATCATTCACAGCGCCATCCACCTGGCCGGTGCGGCTTGCTTCCTTCATGTCCTTGTCCTGCAGCGCCTTGCGGCCGCCCTTGGTGATGGCGAAGCCCGGATAGGCGGCCATGCGGGCCGACGTCGCTTGCCCTGCGGGTGACAGCATGTACTGGATGAATTTCTTGACGATGTCAGCCTTGGCCGAGCCCTTGCCGATCGAATAGGACTCGGTCCACTGGATGCCGCCTTCCTTTGGAACCACGGATTTGACCGGAGCGCCATCCTTCTCGAGAACCCCGGTGATCCAGTCGCCGATGCCGGCCATGGCCATCATGTCGCCGTTCTTGAGGCCGTTGAAGGTGCCACCGTAATCAAAGTAACCGCCAACTTGCGGGCGCAGGCTCATGGTGGTTTCCTTGACCTTGCCCCAGGCCGCGTCATCGAGATCCCAAAGCTTGGCGCCATTGCCATTGGCGAGGCTCATCTGACCCAGGCTCGGCAAGTGCCAGTCGAAGTGGCCGACCTTGCCCTTGATCTCCGGCTTCCAATAGCACTTGTAGCTCATCGCCTCTTCGTCCGAGACGGCGGTGGTGTTGTAGCTTACCCCCAAGTGCCCGCAGCGCAGCATCATCGAATAGAGCTTGCCGTCCTGCCAGTGGCCGGGGAATTGCTTGAAGTCGTCGTAGAGCATGTCGTCGAAGGGATAGTCGGCGGCGTTCATCTCCTCGATGAGGCCGGCGGAATTCAGTTGCTGCACGAATTCGGCATCCGACAGGATGATGTCATAGGTGCCGGGCGGCGACTGGGCGATCAGCGCCAGCATGTTGTCGCCGCCGGCATAATACTTGGGCTTGAACTTGACATTGTTGGCGGCCTCGAACTCGCCCACCATGTCGGGCTCGCCGTGGCCGTACCAGGCCAGCATGTTGATCTCGACGGCTTGCGCCCAGGCGCGGCTCACGAATGGCATGGCCAAGGCGGCGCCGGCGGCGCCATATTTCAAGACGTCGCGGCGTGTCGGCGTGGTGACGGGCATTGTTGCACTCCCCTGTTTATATCGGATACGGCACTAGGCTACACGGCGCGGCGGGAATGTCCAGATGCCCCGGCAATGAGGAAAATTCAGGCGAGACCGGTGAAAAATTGACGTTTCCTCGTGGCGCGGCGGGGCTAGTGTGGGGCCCATGGACCGGCACGGCTTCAGAAAAATGTTCAAGGCGGTGGGGCCAGTGGTCCTCCCGGTCATTCATGTGCTCGACACCGCGCAAGCCGAACGCAATATCCGCATCCTCATCGGCGAGGGTGCGGCGGGTTGCTTTCTCATCAATCACGATTTCGGCGTTGACCGCTTCCTGCCGATCGTCACGCATGTGCGGCAAAGATTCCCGGCGCTGTGGCTGGGCGTGAATTTCCTGGCGGTGACCGGCAAGGATGCTTTTCCGGTCTTGGGGCAATTGCTGCGCGACGGCACTCCGGTCGATGGCTATTGGGCCGACGACGCGCGCATCGACGAACACCGTGAGGTTGAAGATCAAGTTGAGGCGCGTGATATCGCGGTGGCCCGCGCCGCCAGCGGCTGGACCGGATTCTACACTGGCGGCACCTGTTTCAAGAAACAGCGGCCGGTTCTGCCGGAACACTATGAACGTTCCGCGTCACTGGCCACGGCCTTCATGGATGCCGTATGTACATCGGGTGTTGCCACCGGCCACGCCGCTGACGCGGGCAAGATCGGCACGTTCCGGCGCGGGCTGGGCGATCATGCCTTGACGCTGGCGTCGGGCATTACGCCGGAGAATGCCCATGCCTACATGCATCAGGCCGATGGCTTCATGGTGGCCACCGGCATCAATCTCGATGGCGACTTCTACAACATCTCCGCCCCGAAACTCGCCCGCCTCATCCGATTGACACGCGAACATGGAGCCCGATCATGAGCCGCAATAAAGGTCCACGCGACGACCGCTGGTATCTCAACATCATGGCGCCGAACACCAAAGGGCCGAAATTCGCCTGGCTCGATCCGACCTCGATCTATATCAATGGCGAAGCGTTCCACGATCTCCTCGACGATCTGGTGGCCGATCTCGACGGCATCAAGGTTGACGTGGTGGGTGGCCTCGACGCCATGGGCTTTGTACTCGGCGCCGCCCTGGCAACCAGGCTGGGCATCGGCTTTCTGCCGATCCGCAAGGCCGGAAAACTCTGTGTCGAGACCGACAAGGTGAGCTTCAGCAACTATTCCGAGCGCACCCAGGATATGGAAATGCGTACTCCCGCTTTCGAAAAGGCAACGCGGGTTTTGCTGGCCGACCAATGGGTGGAAACCGGGGGAACCATGGATGGCGCCATCCGCCTCGTTGAGCGGCAAGGCGGTGACGTGGTGGCGCTGGCCGCCGTGGCAATCGAAGAGAACGAGGCGACCGATGCCTATCGGAAGAAATTCCGCTGCGTGTCGGGCGTCGTTCAGGGCAGCCGCTGGCAGAGGGAATGCAACGCCCAGAAGCTCTCCAGCTTCGAGCGTTACACGCCGCAGATGGCTTTCCCGAAACGCCGCTGACGCTCCGGGTGGGGCACGTCAGACGATAAAATGATGGACCGCTTCAAGGTTGCTATGCCCGAGGCAAGGCCTTCTCGACGACGCGCGCCCAGATCGCCGGGCCCTTCAACAGCAGCGCGTCGTTGAAATTATAGCCGGGATCATGCAGCATCGGCCCCGGACCGGCACCGACGCAGAAATAACACGAGGGCACCAACTGCTGCATGTAGGAGAAATCCTCCGAGAACATGTAGGAGCCCTTGAGATCGACTCGTGCCGGGTCCTGTCCCATCTCAAGCGCCACCGCGCGCACGAGGGCTGCTTCGGCGGCGGTGTTGGAGCCGGCGGGATAACTCCAGCTGCCGTCGCCCATCTTGATCTCGACCGAGCAGCCGAATGATCTGGCATGGGCCGTCGCCAGATCGCTGATGCGGGTCAGCACCATCTCGCGGATTTCCGTGGTGCAGGTGCGCACCCCGATCAGCAGCTTTGCTTCGCCCGGAATGACGGTGGCCATCGAGCCGGAGTTGAAGGCGCCGACCGTGATCACCGCTTGATCGGCCGGCGGCATGTTGCGCGAGACAATGGTTTGCAGCGCCATGACGAGACTTGAGGCGGCGACGATCGGATCGACCGAACTCTGGGGAATGCCGCCATGGCCTGCGACACCGATGACCGTGATGCCGACAATATCGACAGCCGCCGTGATCGGCCCGGGCTTGACGAAGATCTGGCCCTCGGGTTCGCCCGGATAATTATGCAGGGCATAGATGGCATCGCAGGGGAAGCGCTTGAACAGTCCATCCTCGATCATGCGGAGTGCTCCGCCCTCGTCTTCTTCCGAAGGTTGGAAAATCAGATGCACCGTGCCGTCGAAGTTCTTCGTTTCCGCCAGATAGCGCGCCAGGCCCAACAGCATCGCGGTGTGGCCGTCATGACCGCAGGCATGCATCTTGCCGGGATACTTGGACGCGTAAGGCAGGTTGGTGGTTTCGTGGATGGGGAGCGCATCCATATCGGCGCGGATGCCGATCGAGCGCCTGGACGCGCCGTTCGTCAGTGTACCGACGACCCCGGTCTTGGCGACGCCGGTTGCGACTTGAAAGCCGAGCCGGGTCAATTCCTGCGCCACAATGGCGGCGGTGCGGAACTCCTGGAACAGCATTTCGGGATGCGCGTGAATGTCGTGGCGGATGGCCGTCAGCTCCGCCATATGTTTCGCAAGCAGGTCTTCGATCATCGCTTCTGCGGCACCATCTTCTCGAACAGTCCGAAGGCATAGACGATCAGGAATGTCAGGACCATGTAGATGACCGCGAGGAACATCAGCGGCTCGAAGGTGATCAACAGATCCTGACGGACCTTCGACGTCGAACCCATCAGATCCATGACGGTGATGGTAAAGGCCAGAGGTGTCGCCTTCAATTGCAACACGGTTTCGCCAGCCAGCGTCGGCAGCACCAGCCGGATGGCGCGTGGCAGCCAGACACGGCTCACAACCTTGTAGGGCGTCATGCCAAAGGCGCGGGCGGCTTCGAGCTCGCCGCGCGGCACGCCGAGGAAGGCGCCACGCATAATTTCGGCTTCATAGCCGGCAAAGCTCAAGGTGAAGGCCAGAACGGCGTAATAGAAGCCGTCCAGCCTGATCAGCCACATGAAGTTTTCCTTGAAGCCCGGATAGGCAAGGCCGATTGCCGGAAACAACGAACCAAGACCGTAGTAGATCAAGAACAGTTGCACCAGCAGCGGCGTGCCGCGAATGATCGTGCAGAAGCCCCGGGCAATTGCCGCCAGCCAGGAAGGTCCCGTCACCTGCACCAGTCCGATCGGAACGGCCATCAGGAATCCCAACACGACCGAGAGCACCAGCAACAGCAAGGTGAGCCGCAAGCCGTTGAGCAGCAGCGGCATGTAAGTTGGAATCCAGTCCCATCTCGCAACGAAGAACAGCCAGTAGAGCAATCCCACGGCAATCAACCCCAGCAGGGTGAGAACGGCCGACTTTATGATGAATTTGATCGTGTCGAAAGACATGGCTCAGTTCACCTTTCCCGCCGCTCGCCCAGGCGCACACGCTGTTCAAGCCAGGTTATGCCACGCTTCGACAGCAAGGTGATGATCAGGTAGGTCGCTGCCGCAGTCATGTAAAAAAGGAAATACATTTTGGTGTTGCCGGCCGCCTGGCGCGTGGCAAGTGTCAACTCGGTGTAGCCCACAACGGCGATCAGCGATGTATCCTTTGTGGCATTGAGCCAGAGATTGCCGAGGCCAGGAATGGCAAAGGGCAAAAGGGCGGGAAGCGTGATGCGCTTGAAGGCCAGGAACGGCGACATGCCATAGGCCTTGGCGGCTTCGAGCTGGCCGATCGGAATGGCCTGAATGGCGGCGCGCAGCACTTCCGTCGAGTAGGCCCCCTGCACGACGCCCAGAACGCAAACGGCGGCCAGAAAGCCATTGATGGCGAAAGGCGGCAAGCCGATTGACTGGAGAATCTGGTTGAGGGCGCTCGTTCCGGCATAGAACAGGATGAGAATCAGGATCAGATCCGGCACGGCGCGCACCAATGTTGTGTAGCCGTCGAGCACCGTTCTGGTCAGCGTGCTCCCCGTCAGCTTGCCGACGGCGCCGATGATGCCGATCAGCAGACCGATGCTGTAAGCCAAAACCGCGATGGAGATGGAGGTCAGCAGGCCCCAGGCCAAATCATCGCCATAGCCCGTCGGGCCGAAGGACAGTATCTCAGGAAAGCCGACTTTCTCTGCCATGACGCCCCGTGCAAAATGAGCCCGCGGTTTTCGCCGCGGGCCCCGGTTTCCTTACATGCCCGTTGGCACGATCATCTTGCCGACGAGGTCCGGATAATTCGCGGTGATCCCGTCGAACTTGCCGGCCTTGGCCAAGTCGTTGATGGCCGCGCTGATCTTGTCCTTCAGCGCAGAGTCTTCCTTGCGGATGCCGCCGCCGACACCATAGCCGAGGATTTCCTTGTCTGGGGCGACCTGGCCCTTGAACTCGCAGCAGGCGGTGCCCTGCTCCGTCTTCAGGAACGCGTCAAGGGCGGAACCGTCAGCCTGCGCATAGTCGAGCCGGCCGGCGGCGAGGTCGTTGTTGGCTTCGTCCTGTGTGGCATAAGTCTTGATCTCGGCGCCGGCCGCCGCATAGTACTTCTGCAGATACTTCTCGTGGATGGTCGAGACCTGCACACCGATGACCTTGCCCGAGAGATGAGCGGGCGTGATGTCAAGATCGCCGGTTTTGGCACCGATGAGTACGGTCGTGGACTGGTAGTAGAAACTAGTGAAGTCGATCGTCTTCTTGCGCTCGTTGGTGATCGACATCGAGGACCAGATGACGTCGATCTGCTTCGAGGTGAGCGCCGGAATGATGCCGTCCCACGCCACTTCCACCAGCTCGCACTTCTCATTCATCTGTGCACAGACGGCCTTCATCAGGTCGATCTCCCAGCCCACCCAGGTGCCGGAAGCATCCTTGGACGAGAAGGGCGGATAGGGTTCGGCGGCAACACCGAACTTGATGTCGGCCATGGCCGGAGCGGCCGAGGCCATCAATGTTACGGCCGCTGCCGCGAAAAGAATGCGCCGTGTCAGTTTCATGTATTTCTCCCTTTTGTTTCCGGAAGGTGCCCCCCCTCCGAGATGTTGAAAGCTAAACATATTCGCGCCGCCCCGCCAAACTAAGAATGCAGGGCAGAAACAAACTGCCGGCAACGGTCGCTTTTGGGTGCGCCAAACACTTGCGATGGCGGGCCGGCTTCCTCAACGACACCTTTGTAAAGATAGATCACCTGGCTCGAAACATCGCGCGCGAATTTCATTTCGTGGGTGACGAGAATCATCGTGCGCCCCTCTTCCGCAAGGTCGCGGATGACTTTCAGAACTTCGCCGACGAGTTCGGGATCGAGCGCCGACGTCGGCTCGTCGAAGAGCATGACCTTAGGTTCCATGCACAGGGCCCGGGCGATGGCCGCGCGCTGCTGCTGGCCGCCTGACAGGAAGGCCGGATAGACATCGCGCTTCTCGTAGAGGCCAACCTTGTGCAGCAACCGCTCGGCGCGCTCGATGGCTTCGGCCTTGGGCACGCGCAACACATGCACCGGGGCCTCGATGACATTCTGCAGCACCGTCATGTGCTGCCACAGATTGAAGCTCTGGAACACCATGCCAAGCCTGGTGCGGATGCGCTCCAGCTGGCGGCGGTCTGAAGGTTGCAGATTACCGTCCTTGTTGGGCGCCAGCTTCACCTGCTCGCCGGTCACTTCAATCGAGCCGGCGGTGGGCATTTCAAGAAAGTTGATGCAGCGCAGGAAGGTGCTCTTGCCCGAACCCGAGGCGCCGATCATCGACACGACATCGCCCTCGCGCGCCTCAAGCGAGACGCCTTTCAGGACTTCAAGTTCGCCGAATTTCTTGTGCAGGCCGTTGACCCGGACCGCAACCGTGCGCTCCCCGCCCGTCTGCTTTGCAGCTGTCGCCACCCGCGTCCCCTCCTCCACTTGAGCCCTCAAGAGCCCTTGTTCTTGTGAGTGGCAGAATAACAAGAAAACCGGCACTTGCAATTGCCGAGTTTAACGCCTTTTGCCAGTCGTCCATGACCGGACATTGGCACCTTCAGTCCCCGGCTTCTCTCTCTTCGAGCCGCGCCCGGCGCCTGGCCAGCCAGTTGGATGCCCACTTCCGGAAGTGGTTTTCCCAATGATAAGTCGAGAGATGCGCCAGAACAAAGGTCAAGGCGAAGCTCACGGGCCGCTTCAGCAGGTAGCGTGTGGCTGTCGAGCCGTCATTCATCCAGCCATAGGCCGTTAGGGGATGAAAAACATAAAGAGCATAGGAAATGTTGGCGATGTAGCGCGCCGGTTTCGACCGCAATAGAACATGAATGGCGCCGGGCAATGTCCACAGTGTTACCGCAAGCACCGCAGCCGAGCCATAAGGCCGGAGATACTGTAGCCAACCTGCGTGGGGGCTGCTGGTCGCCGCATGGAGAAGAAACGCCAGTGGCAGAACATGGGTATAGAGCAATGGCCGCCGGCCATAGGCATGCACAATCGTCGCGACGCAGGCGCCGGCGAGAATCTCGTCCACCCTCAGATGGGTAAAAATGCTGTAATACGTGCCGGTCTGAATGCGCAGCAGCGTCACCGCCAGGCATGCAGGCCACACCAGATACACGCCTTTGCGTCCGAATGTCAGGACAACCAGGGCGATGGCCGCGTAGAAATGCATTTCGACGCACAGGGACCAGAGATGCGCCACAGGGGCGGCTTCGAGATATTGGGTGAAATAGTTGATCGTGAAACCGAAAGAGTAGAGCAGGCCCACAAAGTCCTGAGTGAAGAACACAAACATCAGGAACATATAGCCATAGGCCAGCGGCAGGATGCGCGCTGTGCGTCTCACCGCGAAGTCGATGACATCGGGCCGTGACAGCAAAGTTGAGGCAATCAGAAAACCCGAGAGCGCGAAGAACAGGCTCATGCCCATGCCGCCCGCCAATTCATTCAGCCGTAGCCACTTGGGCCCGATCGGTAAAAGATGGGCGGCCAGGACAAGCAGAATGCTGATCGCCCGGAGACCGTCAAGCTCCAGCACGTGCTTGGTTTCGCTCGATCCGCTTGCTGTCACTTAAGCCTGCCGCCGATGATCATCCGGATTGCCGGCCGGGCCTAGCTCGACTTTTGTTTCATCGGCTTTTTCGTTTTCGGCTTATCCGCCGGTTTCGCCGCCTTGGCGCGTGGCAGGGCCTTGCGCTCAGCCATTTTCGGCAGGGCCTTTTCCTCGTCGCGGCCGAGGTACTCGAAGTGCAGGGCGTCGTCCTTCAGCAGGATGCGCACCGTGCCGCCCTTGGTGAGCTTGCCGAACAGCACCTCTTCGGCCAGCGGTTTCTTCACCTGCTCCTGGATGATGCGGGCCAGCGGCCTCGCTCCCATGGCATTGTCATAGCCCTTGGTGGCCAGCCAGTCGGAAGCTTCAGCCGAGATTTCGATGTTGATCTGGCGCTCCGACAATTGCGCTTCAAGCTGCAGCACGAATTTCTCGACGACCTTCCTCACCACGGCGGGCGGCAGGTGGCCGAAGGCAATGACGGCATCGAGACGGTTGCGGAATTCCGGCGTGAACAGGCGCAGGATGGCTTCCTGGTCGTCGCCCTCGCGCACGCTTGAGCCGAAGCCTATTGCCGCGCGCGCCGCGTCCTGAGCACCGGCATTGGTGGTCATGATCAGGATGACATTGCGGAAATCGACCGACTTGCCATTGTGATCGGTGAGCTTGCCGTGATCCATAACCTGCAACAGGATATTGTAGATATCGGGATGTGCCTTCTCGATCTCGTCGAGCAGCAGCACGGTATAGGGGTGCTGGTCGATGCCATCGGTCAACAGCCCGCCCTGATCGAAGCCGACATATCCCGGAGGCGCACCCAACAGGCGCGACACCGAGTGACGCTCCATGTACTCCGACATGTCGAAGCGCAGCATGTTGACACCCAGCACTTCCGCGAGGCGCTTGGCAACCTCGGTCTTGCCGACGCCGGTGGGGCCTGAGAACAGATAGCAGCCGATCGGCTTTTCGGGTTCGCGAAGGCCGGCGCGGGCCAGCTTGATCGCCGAGGATAAAGCCTCGATGGCCTTGTCCTGGCCGAACACCAGCCGCTTCAATTCGGTATCGAGGTTCTTCAGAACCGTGGCATCGTCCTTCGACACCGTCTTGGCCGGAATGCGGGCCATGGTGGCGATGGTGGCTTCGATTTCCGAGACGCCGATCACCTTCAACCGCTTGCCCGCCGCCACCAGCATTTGCGATGCGCCCGACTCGTCGATGACGTCGATTGCCTTGTCGGGCAGCTTGCGGTCGCTCATGTAGCGGGCCGAAAGCTGCACGGCGGTCTCAATGGCATCGTCCGTATAGCGCACCTTGTGGAAGTCCTCGTAATAGGGCTTGAGGCCTTTCAGGATGGCAATCGCATCGGGGATCGAGGGCTCATTGACATCAATCTTCTGGAAACGGCGTACCAGCGCACGGTCCTTCTCGAAATGCTGGCGGTATTCCTTGTAGGTGGTGGAGCCGATGCAGCGCAGCGCGCCATTGGCGAGCGCCGGCTTCAACAGGTTCGAGGCATCCATCGAGCCGCCCGACGTGGCCCCTGCCCCGATCACTGTATGAATCTCGTCAATGAACATGATGGCACCGGGCCGTGCCTCGATCTCCTTCACCACCGCCTTGAGGCGTTCCTCGAAATCGCCGCGATAGCGGGTACCGGCCAGAAGCGTGCCCATGTCGAGCTGGAACACCGTGCAATCGCGCAGCACTTCCGGCACCTCGCCGTTGATGATCTTGCGCGCCAGGCCCTCGGCGATCGCCGTCTTGCCGACGCCCGGATCGCCCACGAACAGCGGATTGTTCTTCTGGCGGCGGCAGAGGATCTGGATGGTGCGGTTGACTTCCGCCTCGCGCCCGATCAACGGGTCGATCTTGCCATCGCGCGCCTTGATGTTGAGGTTGACGCAATAGGCCGTGAGCGCATCCTGGGACGTTTTCTTGTCCTCCCCTTCATTGGAGCTTGAGTTCTCTTGCGCACCG
>JANPCS010000413.1:0-2529 GCA_031431065.1 Hyphomicrobiales bacterium
CGAAGTCGCTCGCATTAACATCGCGGACCATAATTACCTCAATCGCATCAATCTATTGCATGGCGATCTTTTCGAAGCGGTTGAAGGCCGCTGCTATGAACTCATCATCGCCAATCCGCCTTATGTGGCGGGTGCCGAAGTGGCGGCCTTCCCACCTGAATATGGCCACGAGCCGATCATCGCGCATATTGCAGGAGAGGACGGCCTCGATATCGTCAGGCGAATTCTCAACGAGGTTGCCGATTATCTCAACCCGGGCGGTGGCTTACTCTGCGAAGTGGGAACGGCGCGCGGGCTTTTGGTGGCGTGTTACCCGCATCTCGATTTTCTCTGGCTCGACACCGAAGAATCCCAGGGCGAAGTCTTCTGGATTACCCGCGAGCAGCTGGTGAGCTGACTGATCAATCAAGTCAATTGAGGTGAGACATCTTGAACGCCAACGCGTGCCTTGAAGAATTTTCGATTACTGTTCAGCACATTTATGACGCTGCAATAGACCCGAACCACTGGCATGAGGCGCTTGTTCATATGCGCCATCTGGTGGGAGCCTCATCTGCATCGCTGCTCTATTCCTCGAACATCAAGACAGTGAACACTTTCCCACATTTCTTGTTCCTTTCCGGATATCCAGAATCCTTCATCCAGGCGCTGACGCCCGAGTATTGGGACATGTGGGGTTTGCAGAGTGATATCACCGGATGGCGGGTGGGGGTGGTGCAATACCTTACCGACCTTATGCCGCGCGAAGAATTCCAGAACGGACGATTTTATCGCGAGGTTTTGCAGCCCTATGGACAACTCGACTACATGGGCATGATGGCCTTGAAGGAAGGCCCGCATTCCGTGCACTTGAATGCCTCGACCACTGAGGATGTTGGGCTGTTCAGTCCGGATCGCATCGAACTTATGCATTTTTTGGCGCCACATGTTTGCCGAGCAGTCAGAATTGGCCTGGCTCTCGACATCCAGACTCTGCAGTCGAAGCAATTCGAAGCTACTTTGAATGCCCTGAGCGCGGGCGTGTTTCTTGTCAACCAGGACGGACGCATCGTGTTCATGAACGGCGCTGGCGGGCGTCTGGCGAAGAGCCATCCCGGCATCGGCATCAACAACCAGCGGCTAATTCTGGCTGACGAAGCGGCTGCGGCTGCCTTGTCCAAGTGCTTCGCAGAAACAGGCGGCAATCGCGCGCACGAGGCCGCATCCATCGCCGTGCCGACCAAGTCCGCAAATCTGGTCGCAACGGTACTCCCGCTGGACAGAGGCAATCGTCAATACCTCACTTCAGCTGCCTACGGCGCCGCATTTGTCGTGTTCTTGCAGGATGTCGCTACGGCGCCAGCGCCCCCCGGTGCGGCGATTGCCGAACTCTATGGGCTAACGCCAGCCGAACTCCGGGTCTTGTTGACAATTGCACAAGGTCATTCCGCTCCGTCGGCAGCGGCGATCCTTGGTGTTTCGCTGGCGACAGCCAAGACCCATGTGCAGCACATTCTGCACAAGACCGGAAACAATCGCATAGCAGATGTCGTGCGGCTTGTATATCAGGCAAGTTCACCCGCCCGGTTGCGGCAGGAACTGTAACTAGTTTGCGTCATCGCTCTTGTGCTGCAAAGCAACCGGTGGCGGTAGAATCTGGCGTTCGACCTACGATAGGGCCTCAAGCTCATCCTAAAGAATGACGACAATGCGCCGGGGACAAACCTATCGTCCCGGATGCAACCATGACATTGGCCTTCGGCTACTGTGAGCAGAGTTGCATCGATGTTCCCAGCTACAAACCAGCGCGGTACGCCGATGGCCGCCGCTCACCACAACAGGAGACTATATTGAAGAAACTCATGCTTACGCTGACTGCGGCAATGGCTGGCGCTTTTGTGTTTTCCTCGGGCGCTTCGGCGGCCGTCGTGGCCATCACCCAGAACAAGGCGCTTGCCGGTGGCATTACCCCAGGCGACGGACCAGGATTCCCAGTCACCCTTTCGCTCTCCGGCACCTACCAGCTGTCCACCAATCTGCAGGCCCCGGCCGGTGTGAACGCTATTGATGCAACAGCGGTCGATACAACCATCAATCTCAACGGATTCAAGATCGATGGCGGCGGAGTGGCGACAATCGGCATCAACTCAACCCAGCGCAGCCTTACAGTTCGCAATGGAACGGTGCGTGGCTTTACATCCGTGGGAATCGCCGGGGGTGGTGCTCTGGACACTATCGAGAACATGCGGATTGAAGGCAATGGCGGCGACGGCCTTTCATTTTCTCCACAGGGCTTCGCCCGCATTGTGAACAACGTGATATTTGGCAACGTCGGTAGCGGAATATTCTGCTCCAAGGCCTGTCACATCGAAGGAAATCAAATCTCGAACAATGTTCTAGCTGGTGTGAACCTCTCCAGTTTCGGCGGATTTGTTCTCGGAAACACCATTTTTGGCAACGGTGGTTCTGGGATTTTCACGACATCGAACACCGCTGTAGGCACCAACATGCTCTCGAGCAACGGAAACCCACAGATCGGCGGCGGCGGCC
>JANPCS010000414.1:0-4302 GCA_031431065.1 Hyphomicrobiales bacterium
TCAATGCCGAAACGCTGCTGATGGCTCTCGATCTCGAAGGCATTGCCGTCTCCTCGGGCTCCGCCTGCTCGTCCGGCAAGGTGGCGAAATCGCATGTGCTCGCCGCCATGGGGGTGGCGCCTGAAATCTCCCGCGCCGCCATCCGCGTATCGCTGGGCTGGGACACGGCACAAGAACACATTCATCACTTCATCGCCACGTGGCGCAAGTTGCTTGCCCGCCACAAGGCCCGCGTTGCTGCTTGAGGCATATTCATGGCTGATCTCGACACTATCGAACTCGTCAAGGACATCGAAGTCGACAAGTACAAATACGGCTTCACCACCGACATCGAATCGGATTTCGCGCCGAAGGGCCTGAACGAGGACATCGTCCGTTTCATCTCGTCCAAGAAGGGCGAGCCGAAGTGGATGCTGGACGCCCGCCTCGAAGCCTATCGCCACTGGCTGCAGATGGATGAGCCCACCTGGGCCAAGGTGCATTATCCGAAGATCGACTTTCAGGATCTCTATTTTTATGCCGCGCCCAAGAGCATGGCATCGCCCAAGAGCCTTGATGAGATCGACCCCAAGCTGCTCGAAACCTATGCCAAGCTCGGCATTCCGCTGAAAGAGCAGGAAATCCTCGCTGGCGTGCGAAAGCAGGGCGAGAAGAGCGAACTCGATGACGAAGGCGGCGAATATGCCTCTGGAAAGGTCGCCATCGACGCGGTGTTCGATAGTGTCTCAGTCGTCACCACCTTCAAGGCCGAACTGGCCAAGGCCGGCGTGATTTTCTGCTCGATCTCGGAAGCGCTGCGCGAACACCCCGATCTGGCGAAGAAATATCTGTTCTCGGTCGTGCCGCAGGGCGACAATTATTATGCGGCGCTGAACTCGGCGGTGTTCTCCGATGGCTCCTTCGTCTACGTGCCGCCGGGTGTGCGCTGCCCGATGGAACTTTCCACTTACTTCCGCATGAACGCCAAGAACACCGGACAATTCGAACGTACACTGATCATCGCCGATAAGGGCGCCTATGTGTCCTATCTCGAAGGCTGCACGGCACCCACCCGCGATGAAAGTCAACTGCACGCGGCGGTCGTTGAGCTCATTGCCCTGGATGATGCCGAGATCAAGTATTCAACGGTGCAGAACTGGTATCCGGGCGACGCCGAGGGCAAGGGTGGCATCTATAATTTCGTGACCAAGCGCGGCGATTGCCGGGGTCCCCGCTCCAAGATTTCCTGGACGCAGGTCGAGACTGGCTCGGCAATCACCTGGAAATATCCGAGCTGCATCCTGCGCGGCGAGGAATCGCGCGGCGAGTTCTATTCGATCGCCATTTCCAACGGCCGCCAGCAGGTTGACAGCGGCACCAAGATGATTCATCTCGGCAAGAACTCATCAAGCCGCATCATCTCCAAGGGCATCGCGGCGGGCCGTTCCGACAACACCTATCGCGGCCTCGTCTCGGCGCACCGCAAGGCGCTGAACGCCCGCAACTTCACCCAATGCGACTCGCTGCTGATCGGCGACAAGTGCGGCGCCCACACCGTTCCCTATATCGAGGCCAAGACTTCGACCGCCCAATTCGAGCACGAGGCGACGACCTCGAAAATCTCCGACGACCAGATGTTCTACTGCATGTCGCGCGGCCTCTCGCAGGAAGAAGCCGTGGCCCTCATCGTCAACGGCTTCGTGAGAGACGTTCTGCAACAGCTACCGATGGAATTCATGGCGGAAACGCAGAAGCTCATCGGCATTTCGCTGGAAGGGAGTGTGGGATGATTTTTGGTAAGTTCGTCATCCTGGCGAAAGCCAGGACCCAGCTTCCTTTCGCGCAAAAGCGAATGGTCATCATGCGGAAACAAAGCTGGGTCCTGGCTTTCGCCAGGATGACGGCAATGGGAAATGACCGTCCCAATCTTCACCAACAAATTCTTTTCCCAATCGTGAGTGCTGCCAAGTGAACCTCCTCGACATCAACAACCTCCACGTCAAGCTCGCGGACGAAGACCGCACCATCCTGAACGGTCTCTCGCTCACCGTGAAGCCGGGCGAGGTCCATGCCATCATGGGGCCGAACGGCTCCGGCAAATCGACGCTCTCTTACGTGCTGGCCGGCCGCGACGGCTACGAGGTGACGGACGGCTCGGTGACTTACAAGGGCGAGAACCTGCTGGACATGGCCCCGCACGCGCGCGCCGCCAAGGGCGTGTTCCTGGCCTTCCAGTACCCCACCGAAATTCCCGGCGTCGCCACCATGCAGTTCCTCAAAGTGGCGCTCAATTCACAGCGCAAGGCGCGAGGCGAAAAGGAACTCTCGACGCCGGATTTCATGCGCCTGGTGAAAGACCGTGCGGCGAAGCTCAACATCTCTCAGGACATGCTGAAACGCCCCGTCAATGTCGGCTTCTCGGGCGGCGAGAAGAAGCGCGCCGAAATCCTGCAGATGGCAGTGCTCGAACCTTCGCTCTGCATTCTCGATGAAACCGATAGTGGCCTCGACATCGATGCGTTGCGTGTCGTTGCCGATGGCGTCAATGCGCTGCGCTCAGCCGATCGCGGCATGATCGTCATCACCCACTATCAGCGCCTGCTCGATTACATCGTGCCGGATTTCGTGCATGTCCTTTCCAGAGGCCGCATCGTGAAATCCGGCGATAAGCATCTGGCGCTCGAGTTGGAAGAAAAGGGCTATGCCGAGTTCGACAAGGACGCGGCATGAACAGGGCGCTCCTGACAACCGCCGCCGAACTGGCGCTGGGGCTGGCGCTGCCGCACCGGCGGATGGAGGATTGGCGCTGGACCGATCTCCGCCAGATGATCGACAAGCCCTATCCGCCGCGCCAGTCCGTCATTGCCAAGGACGCAGATGTCGACCGCTTGCTGAAATGCTCGCCCTTCGCGAGGCTGGCCGCCACCCGCATGGTCTTCGTCAACGGCCACTATGATGCCAAGCGCTCGAAACTTGTGAACAACACTGTTGCGGCCCGCGCCGTAGCGACTGAACCCGTGCAACAGATGAACGCGGCCTTCGCTACCGACGGCGCCCGGCTGGTGCTGTCGGGCGTCATCGATACGCCCGTCGAACTGGTGTTCATCGCTACCGATGCCGCCCCTCGCGCCATCGCCACTTTGAATGTCATCGAGGTGGCAGCAGGTGCTTCCGCCACGCTGATCGAGACGCATATCGGCGAGGGCAGCTACCTCTCGAACAGCGTCACCGAAATCCGCGTTGGCGACGGCGCCAGGCTTGATCGTGTGAAGGTTGAGCATGAGGCTGCCGATGCGGTGCACCTGGCACATGCCCATGTGACATTGGGCAAGCAAGTCACCTTGCGCGAATTCACTCTCACCAGCGGCGCGAAACTCAACCGCCAGAATGGTACCTACAACTTCACGGGCGAAGGCACCGATGCCAAGATC
This sequence comes from Hyphomicrobiales bacterium, assembly GCA_031431065.1. Classification (GTDB taxonomy): domain Bacteria; phylum Pseudomonadota; class Alphaproteobacteria; order Rhizobiales; family Aestuariivirgaceae; genus Aestuariivirga. Next base: position 3,411 of record JANPCS010000414.1, read on the forward strand.
TCCGGCGCCTATCTCCTGGACGGCAAGCAGCACGCCGACTCGCGGCTCGTCGTCGATCATCAGGTGCCGCATTGCACCAGCCGCGAGCTGTTCAAATGCGTCATGGACAATCATGCCCGTGGCATCTTTCAGGGCAAGGTCATCGTCCGCCCGCATGCCCAGAAGACTGACGGCAAGCAATCCTGCAATGCGCTTCTACTCTCCGAGACCGCCGAATTCGATGCCAAGCCGGAACTCGAGATCTATGCCGATGACGTTGCCTGCGGCCACGGCGCCACATCCGGCGACTTGAACCACGATCACCTGTTCTATCTCGAATCGCGCGGCATCGAACCCGAGGACGCCAAGTCGATGCTGATCGCCGCCTTTGTTGGCGAAGCCTTCGAAACCATCGAGCATGATGGCATCAGGGACGCGCTCAACGGCTATGCCGCGACATGGCTGTCCGGCCATCGCGGGAGGCGCTAATGGCATTCGACGTTCATACCATCCGCGCCGATTTCCCCATCCTGTCGCGCCAGGTCTATGGCAAGCCGCTGGTCTATCTCGACAACGCCGCCTCCGCGCAAAAGCCGAAGCCGGTGCTCGATGCGATGATGAAGTCCTACACCGAGGAATATGCCAACGTTCATCGCGGCCTCCACTTCTTGTCGAACGCCGCGACGCAAGCCTTTGAAGATGCGCGCGAAAGCGTACGCCGGTTTATCAACGCGCCATCCACCCAACAGATCGTCTTCACCCGCAACGCCACCGAAGCCATCAACCTCGTGGCCCAGAGCTTCGGCGGCTTTGTGATCGGCGAGGGTGATGAGATAGTGCTGTCGATCCTAGATCACCACTCAAACATCGTGCCATGGCATTTCCACCATGAACGCCACGGCGCGGTCATAAA
>JANPCS010000415.1:0-14525 GCA_031431065.1 Hyphomicrobiales bacterium
CGATATGTTGCGGGCGAAGCCGAGGCTGGTTCCTTTGGCATCTGCTAGCCAGTAAGACAAAGCGAGCAATAGTTGCGCGCTTCGGATTGGCTTCACCCGATCTCGGTAGCAATCGCGATCTTGGCTTCAACCGGCGTGTAGATATCAACTTCAACGCCAGGAGCTTTTATCGTGACGATCAACGCATACCGAGCTTCGGTGTCCCATCGCTCAAGGTAGGGCTTCTCTTTCCACCAGCCGCCAACTGGGAACACGCCGATCGCGTCGCGTTGGGCAAGATCGGCGGCAGTCCCGGACCAGAAGTCCGAGTGAAGCGACCCTTGATCGCGATACTTCGGACCAAGAAGCCACTCATCACCTCCGGCACCGCCTCCGGCTGCTTCGCCCTCTTCCTCGTCTCTCGCGGCGTCGTTGACACGAGCCCGAAAATCGACAAGCGACTCGGTCGCTTTCTTCACAGCGAATCGAAGGCCATGCGACGCGTATCGGTGGCGACGTGTCCAGCCACGCTCACCCGGATTCGGTTCGATGAAATATGACAGCGTGACGCGAAGCTCGACATGGGCGTCACCGAGTTGAGCGAGAACGTTATTCGGCCAAGGCAGTTGATGGACCTTCATGTCGCGCGTCTTCACGGGCGCGCTGCCCTCCTTGTTGAATGGCGTGAGAGTGTCCTCGACCATCAACGTCAAATCGTTCTGGGCGGACATAAGCGCGCGACCCAAGTCTGGAACGCCGTAGCCGTAGCGTCGAACCAGCGCGTGAATGTTGCGCTTCGTGCCATTGCACCCATTGATGCGGGCGCGCATGGCGGGTGTCCATTCGGCAGAATGAACGATCAGGCCGCGAACCGTTTCAGGCCAAAGCCTTGGTCGAGTTGCCAAGATTGAACCGGCAAGCCTTGCCACAAGCGCCGTCGCCGCGCTGGTATCTCCGATCGTATTGAAAACGCGATCATTCGGTCGGTTATGCGTCGTCAGCAATTGCAGATCGTCAACGGGATCGCCTGGAAGCACTCCGTTTGATGCAAGGTTCCCACCCTCAAGGACCACATCAGGTTTAACCGGCCACTGACGCTCCCAAGTCACCGATGTTCGGCTGCGAGGTGACAACTCCCCGGCCGGCGCAATCGCAGTCCATCCCGCCAAAGTCGGATCGATCAGGTCAACTTTCTCCGTAAAGGCACCGACAGTGAGTGCATTCCAAGCGTGCGCCGGGTCTTCGACAGACTCCACGTCGTTCCGAACCAGATGATCGGCTGGCATCAGATCAACGCGGATGTTGCCCGCCGAGACAATAAGCAAGCGCCGTTTGTCGGGATCAAAGCAAAGCTGGTCGATCGTTGATGACCAAGAAGACGGCCTGCCGCGCATCGAGCTTTCGCTTGTCACTGCCAGCGCAATCGCCCGCCTGCGGCTAGGTGCCTGGATTTCAGCACGCGCAATCGCTTCCGCGGTAATCGCGCCATACAGGTCCGGCTCATTGTTAGCCACGCCATTCGGCGGCAAGATTTTAACGCTTTCCAGCCGATGCGTGAGAACGATGGTGGCGCCACCGGTTAGAACCGGAACCAAATCTCCGTAAAGAGCGGTCCCGGCCATGGCAGTACCATGGCCACGCCATTGCGTTGCCGAGTCTGCGGTTCCCCAGGCAGGATTGATCGTGTGGAGATCAGCAACGTCCAGAGCCGGTGACAGAAGTGGGTGAGCTTGTGTGACGCCGCTATCCAAAATACAGACGGCAACGTTCGCGTCAGCGGGCGGCATCAGACGAGCGAGCGCTTCATCGCTCCATTCGCGTTGCTCGCCACCATCGAGCCCCATGAAAAAAGCGGGCGTGTCTTTCGCTCGCCGGAGTTCCGCCACCACATCGCTGTAAGCGACCATACGGTCGATCGACCCGGTGCTCGCGAGAACAAGCACAACTTCGCGTTCAGGGAAACGAACGGTGTGGTCCTTGACCTGAAGGTTTAATCGCGCAGCCATCCTTTCGAAGACATCCCGATGCCCGTCTCGAAGCCAGATTTCCCACCAAACGGCTTCACCGCCGATTGGGAAGAGAGCGTCGTCATCCGTGAACAGCGATCTCGCTGTCGCCAAACGGACAGTCTCCATCCGCGCGACCAGCGGCTCGTTCGCGGGACGCCCCTTTGCAGTCTCCCGCAGGCGATAGGCTTCGACCTTCTCCAGATAATAGGTTTCTGCCGTCGCCGGGACGAACACCGATGCCACAACTGATGGATTGTCAGCCGTCGGCTCACGGACGGCCACGACTTCTATCTTTTTGGGTCTGTTTCCGAGTTGATCGATGACCGCTCGCTCGTTGGCCGGAACTTCGATCTGCAAATAGAACCTGGCACACCCTCTGAGACAGCGGTCGCCCTCGCGCCGAGTTGGGCGCGAGCCGCCTCAAGCGCCACACCAATGGAAGCCGAGAGCGCGTCAGCGTGAGCCGCACGATCTCTGAACGGTAAGGGCGGCGTGCGGATAGCTTGCGCGGGCCGTCGGTATTGTTCGGTTTGACCGCCACCATCGATAAAAAGATGCGGCCGATCGCGGGTCGAATCATTCATGGCGGGCTCAGTTTAGCTTGAAAGTGTTGCCTCCCGCCGCTCCGCAATTGCATCCTTCAATTCGGCCAACGTGACGCGCTTTCTTCCAGCAAGCACAACTGACTTCGCCGCGTTCTCAGCGGAACGGACGACTTCGGCCGGGCTCAGGCCGACTGCCGCTTCGGCTGCCTCGTCCCATACAAGGCTTCTTGTGTCGAATGCTGTCAGTCGCGCTTTGAGAATTCGCTGAACCAGATCTGCATCTGGCAACGCATACTCGACCACATCGTCGAACCGGCGGAAGAGGGCCTTATCGAGAAGCTCGGGGTGATTTGTTGCTGCGATGATCAGTCCTTGACTGTCATCTTGCTCAAGGAATTGCAGAAACGAGTTCAGCACCCGCCGAATCTCGCCCACATCATTTCGTTCGGCGCGCTTCGCGCCGATCGCATCGAACTCGTCGAAGAAGTAAACACCTCGTGTTGCATTCATCGCATCGAACACGAGGCGGAGCTTTCCAGCGGTATCGCCCATGAATTTCGTGATCAGTCCATCGAGCACGACAGTGAACAAGGGCAGTCTAAGTTCGCCCGCCAACGACGCCGCAGTCATCGTCTTGCCAGCACCGGGAGGTCCGATCAGGAGAAGTTTTCTGCGCGGGCGCAGTCCGTGTGTTCGAAGACTTTCCTGCTGCCGCTGCTCAAGGAGCACGCGTTGCAATCGAGACGAAATCGACTCGGGAAGAACCATTTCTGAAAGTCGGAGATCCGGGTAGCGAATTGCCAAGAGACCGGCGAGTTCGCCCTTCGGCTGCGCCATTGGAACAGGCGCGACTTTCCGCTCGATTGCAACATCCTTTGACTTCGCAGCATCGATCAGATCGCGAAGTTCAGTCGCAACTTTCCCATGGCCCTGCCGTGCTTCATGCGCGGCAAGCTGCATCGCGGTGGCGAGGAACCTATCCTCGTCGCCTGCAATGTGGCTCTTCAGCAGGGCAATGATGTGCCTGGCGGTCGTCATGGTTCCCAACTTGTCCCGAGTTCTTGGATTTACTCCGCACCCGGCTTATCAATTCTCGTTGATTTTCCACGATACTTGCGAAGCATCAGGACAAGGTTAACGAGTTTCACCTTTCTAGCGGCAGACCGCCGTCGGCGCCATTGCGAATTTGTCACGCATGATGGCCATGCAGCTCCTTCCAGATCGCCGAAACCTTCCGCCGCACAGTGCGCTCGTCGGGGGCCAAGAAATCCTCCCGGCCTGCGAACCAATCCATCATATCGCGCACCAGCTCGCCCTGGCTGACCGGCATGCCGTGATCGTGCACGCGCCGGGCGATAGCACCAGCGAAGGCGTCCCAATCGTGCTTGGGCGGCGCGCCCGGCCCGGCTGGTCGTTTCGCCGGGCTTGACGCCTTCGCCCCGCTATCGGCGGCACCTAAGTCGAACAATCCCCAGGCGCGTTCGCAACGCTCGAACTCGGCGCGGAGGATAATCACGTCGGCGGCGGTGACGGCGACGCCATCGACCGGGCGCGAGATCCATTCCCAATCGGCCTTTTTCGATCTCCGGAACCGTCTTACCAGCGCCGGTTTGCGCGATGCGCTGTCGCGCCGGAACAACGTCACCACATCTGCGCCGTCGATCTCGACGATTCCCGAGGCGATCTGCTTGTCGGCGGTGTCAACCGTCGGCAGCACGGCGGACAGCGCGATCTCGCCGTCGATGGCCCAGCCCGCGATGTCGAGTGCGGGAACCTGCCGTCTTGCCAAAAAATGGGGATCGCGGTGTCGGTAACAGTCAGGAAGGAACGGGGCGGTGCTGGCATCGGGTCGAACTCGTTATTGGGTCATGGGATCATGATCTGTTGCTGGCCTTGGCGGTGTCGCGGTTGCGCCGATAGAGCGTGACCACGGCTTTGATGTCGCCGCGAAGATCGGGCGGCAGGCGCCCGGCTTCGCAGAAAAGATCGTCGAGCTTCACTTCGAGGATGGCGGCGACGCGCTCGACGAGATCGTCGCGCGGCGGGTTTTCCTGTTCGCGCTCGACGCGGCTCCAATATGCAGGCGACACGCCGAGACGCTCGGCGAACTCGTTCAGGCCGAAGCCCTTGGCATTGCGATGAACGCGGACGGTTTGACCGAAGGCCATCAGATCGTGCTCCCGGACTCGAATAGGCGGCCGATGAAGCCGCCCTTCGCCAAACGAACCGCCATGAACGCTGCGGTGACGCCGAAGGCTTCGGCCCCTTGGGTGCCACGATGATCGTCAATGAAGCCGATCATTTTCCGAACGGGCGGTCGAGCTCCGCCTGAGCAAAATATGCGCTCGCCTTGCGCAGGATCTCGTTGGCCTGGCGAAGTTCCCGGTTCTCGCGTTCCAGAGCCTTCATCTTCTCCGCCATGTCGGTTGTCACACCAGCCCGCTTGCCGCTGTCGATTTCCGTCTTCTTTACCCACTCGTGCAGCGTCTGCGGTACGCAGCCGATCTTCGCCGCGACCGAGACAATCGCCGCCCATCGCGACGGATGATCGCTCTCGTGATCCAGCACCATCCGCACCGCGCGGGCCCGTACTTCAGTTGAAAACTTGTTCGTTGTCTTGCTCATGGTGGCTCCACCTTCTCAGGAGTTGGAGCCTCCGGCAATCCCGGGGCGGTTCACGGAGCGATCGCCTTCGCGAATCTGGATCATCTCCTTGAGCTCCGCCTCGAGGTCGGTGCGGAGATTGCGCGAGCCCGTGGGGCGGCCACGGGGATTGCCGGATGTGCCTTTGGCAAACCGGCCGGCGGCCGGCGGCTTGCCGTAGCCGCCGGCATCATCCTCAGCGCTCATGACCGGGCCTCGGCGCGCTCGGCGATCTCGGTGAAGGTGAGACCCGATACGGCGTGACGGGCATCCGCGCCGGTATAGGTCTGCCACCGCCTAATCGCCGCATCGCAATAGTGGCGGTCGATCTCCATGGCATTGGCCCGACGCCCCACCCGTTCGGCAGCGATCAGGATTGTGCCGCTACCAGCAAAACAGTCGAGCACGATGCCATTGCGGGTGCTGGCGTCGAGGATGGCATCGGCCACGAGTTCGACGGGCTTCGACGTCGGATGAGCGGCCAACAATGCCGCCCTGCCGTTTCCGAGGCTAGACATGCCGGGGTAATCCCAGACATTGGTGCGGTAGCGCCCGTGGCGGCCAAGTTCAATGTTGTTGATATGCGGGGCGTTGCCCACCTTGAAGACGGCGACGAGCTCGTGCTTCGAACGGTACATGGAACCCATGCCACCGTTGGTCTTGTTCCACACGCAGAGATTCTTCTGGGCGCTGTAGTGGGGCCGAGCCGCCGTCAGCAGTTCATGCTGGTGTGCCCAGTCCATGAACAGATAGTGCAGCGCGCCGTCCTGGCTTGCCCAACATAGCAACTTGATGACGCGGTCGAGGAAGGCGATGAACTCGGCCTCGCTCATCTCGCCCAACGCCATGGCGAACTCGCGATGACGGGCGGCGCCCTGGCCGGTGTTGGCATGGCCGTCGATTCGAACGTTGTAGGGCGCATCGCTAATGACCATCTGCGCCCTGGCGCCTGCCATCAGCACTTCGAAGCATTCGCGCTTCGTGGCATCACCGCAGAGGAGCCGGTGGTGGCCGAGGAGCCAAACATCGCCGAACTGCGTGAGGGCTGGCCGGTCCATATCGATGGATGGAACAGCATTCGCCCTAGCGTCGGGCAGCTTGTTGCCGGCACCTTCGATGATCACATCGATGTCGCCGGCATCGAAGCCGGTGACCGTGAGATCGAAGCCAAGATCAACCTGCAGCAGGTACTGGAACTCAATCTTCTGCAACTCCTCATCCCAGTCGGCAAGCTCGGCAAGGCGGTTATCGGCCAGCGCATGGGCCCGGAGCTGGTCCTCCGTTAGGTGCTCCATCGCGATCGTCGGCACCGTTGTCCGGCCGAGAAGCTTTGCCGCCTCCAACCGGCCGTGGCCGGCGACGATGCGGCCTGCCTGGTCAATCAGGACTGGGTTGACGAAGCCAAAGACCTTCAGGCTCTCGGCGAGCTGGCGGACCTGCTTCCTGGAATGCGTTCTGGCGTTCCAGGGGCTGTTCTTGAGATCGGCAATGGTACGTTCGACGATGCTCTGCTGCGGCAGCTCATCTTGAGTGACAGGCGAGAGTGCCGTCCCTTGCCGCAAAGCGGGTTTCTGAAACGGTGTGTCGGTCTCTGCGGCGTGCTCCGTAGCACCTGCAATGTGTGTTTTTGGTTTCGTCATGGGCCACCTCGAATGTTGGTGGCCGACTAAAGATCACATGGATCTTGATCAGATCAATAGTGAAAATTTCACAGCAGTTTCCGCACAGTGCCTTAGCCGTAGACAATCACCGATGAGCTCCGCCACCAGGTTTCGAGCCGGGCAACGTGTTCAACCTCCGAGACCTTCCGCGCCCCGCGAATATCCCTGACATGGGACCCCAAACGCTCGTCCGGCGGGCGGCCGACAGTATTCTGGAATACCATGTTCTGTTCGTTCATGAGCTTCAGCGCACGATAATAGATTCGCCGGAGGGTCGCACCTCGAATGATGCAAACAGTCGCCAGGTCACCGCCGCGCACCCACGTGAAGAAATTTTGGGCACAAAACGCATTCACCGAGCTGCCAGTTCTTATCGTGCCATGATGAACGAAACCTTCGACGTCCATCAGCATCTGAAGTGAGTAGGTATTCACTCTTCCACCCCTTTTTGGCGGACGTCCCGGGTCGCGATAGTTGCTCAGCGGATCATGTTCATCTTCTTTGGGGCGGGCACGCCAGCCATTGCTGGCGGCAGCCTCCTGCACGCTGTCTAAACCATACTTTTCGACCAGCGCTGCGAAAGCACGGTCGTAATCATTCTGGCGCTGGCGAAGAAATTCGTCCCAACCCAAGTCTGCCATAGAAGCCTCCTGCCAAATCAGGTTTGCAGCCTTAGTTTCGGGTAGATCTCGATATTGCGATATATGGCTAATTTTTGGTAGGGGTCCAGCCTTCCCCTCGCAGTCGAGAGCCCTCTCCTTACTTGGTTTTCAGCCAACCGTCAGCAAGAAATTTCTGGCAGGACAGGTTCACCTTCCTGGTCGATAGGCTTCAATGCGCACGGGCTTCCGGCAACGGTCCGGGGCGCCTGATACCTGACCTGAAATTCCCTGTTCCAGTGAATTGGGCGGCGATTTATTGCCTGTTCCTGATTGCAGACAATTTTGCCCCAACGTGCTGGAATAACGAGGGAAATCGCTATGGAGACGACGCCAAGGGGGGATTTTCTGCGAACTTCCCTGTAAATTTCCCTGTTACCTGGCCGACGGCGCCAGAGACAGGTTCGCTGATGACTGCCAGCACAGCCAATTCATCATCACATCGATTGCCGTCATTCCTGGCTTCAGAAATAGTGCCGGCATCTCCGTGGCTTGGCGACAGGGATGCATTCGCCGCGCGGAACCGGTCAAGCAGTTCGATCGGGCAGGATGCCAGTAGATCGCTGACGCTAGGTTTTGTTGACATTCACTTTAACTACAACATCACCGATACGAGTGAAACGAACGCCATATTGTGTTGCGACGGCGCGATAGTGTTTGATTTTATTGAAGAATCTCTCGACGAGATTGCGCGCTCGATAGAGTGCGAAATCGCAAAGCCGCTGAACAATCCTGTTGGCTTTTGGTGGAATAATGACGTTTGCACCCCTGGAGGCGATGAGTTGGACAATGGTATCGGTGTCATAACCCTTGTCGGCCAGAACGTTGGCTGTGCCAATGTCTTTCAGAAGGGGCTCTGCCTGGGTGCAGCCGGCGATGTTTCCAGGCGCCGGGATCAGGCGAACTGGATTGCCGAGCGCGTCGCGCAGGGCATGAAGTTCTGTGGTCAACCCGCCGCGTGATCGACCGAAGGCTTCCGTTTCTTGATCCCCCCTTTTGCCCCGGCGCTGTGCTGGTGCGCCTTGGTCCTCGGACTTGATCCGAGGATGGTGGCATCCATCATGACGTATTCAAAATCAGGGCCGTCAGCCAAGGCCTTGAAAAGACTCTCCCAAACGTCATTCTTTGGCCAGCGATTGTAACGCTGGAACACGCTGTTCCAATTGCCAAAGCTCGACGGCAATTCACGCCAATGGCACCCCGTGCGTGCGACCCAAAGCACTGCATCCACAAACTTGCGATTGTCCCGCGCAGTCCTGCCTGCATCGCTCTTCTTGCCCGGGAGAAGCTCCTTGATCCGGAGCCACTGGTCGTCGCGAAGTTCCCGTCTTGCCATCCATGCTGGCCTCCATGCCAGTGGACAGCTTGAATCAGAAAAAAACCGATTTGGGAATCTTGATTGTCAACAGAACCTAGAGAAAAAAAGCTGCTCGAATTTTCCTGCGCGCTCAACAAGGGCGAGCATATCCAGGGCTGGGAAATCTTTGCCCTGCTCGGCATAATCAAGCAGGGCAAAAGCGCGGAAGGATGGGCGGTCAAGTCAGTCCGCATCGAGTTTCTGGAGCGGCGGATGGCCGAGCAGGAGAAGCGGCCGCTCCTCGATATCGGCTGCCATGTCTGGTTCCATGATGACGGCGCAGCAACCGCGCCTGCCATTCCTGGCGAGCTTGAGTTCGCCTACTGGACGGCGCCGGATGACTGTTCGCGGGTACATTACAGCTTCAACTCCGCGGTATTCCTCCGTGTGCTGATTTTTTCAGGCCGTTCCGCGCTCCGCTGGCATGCCGCAGTGTCGAGCACCCTGACCGGGCTCGGTCCGCGCGAAATCGCCGCACTTTTGCAATCGTCTTCGCGCCGCGAGCTTCCGCTCGGCCTCTATGCCGCCGCCGAACTGAGTGCTGTCGGCCTGATCGCCGGCGTCGAAGCCCTTCGCATCCATACTGACAGGCGCGTTTCGCAGACAGCGGCGCAGCTCGCCGGGAAGCTGGCGCTGGCATTGCTTTCAAGCGGCGCGGAGCGGCTGGCGGCGAATCAACGCCGGCACCCGGACCGTTCGGCGGTGTTTGCACATCTTGGCGATGCCGGGACCAGGCGCGACACCCTGATTTGGCTGATGCGCGATGGACACGGCGCCTCGCCCGAGACGGTGAAGGTACTTCGCTCGGGCTTAGCTGATCCCGATTGGCGGGTGCGCGTCACTGCCATGTTCTTGGTGGCACGTCTGAAATTACAGGTCCTGTGGCAGGGGTACGGCAGATAGAGCTTCCCGCCACCGGCCGCAGTGGCCTGGATGCAAACGGCCGTTCACTGATAAGAGCCGCACGAAAGGCAATTCTGTCCGAACTTGCCGGCGAAGTGTTGCCGCGGGATGACGGCGCCCGCGCCCGGCTGACGCGCGAGTTCAGGGATGCCGTTGCCGGACGCAATGGAACCGGGCAGAGTGAGATGAGAGATTGGGTAAACGGATGGCTCTCGGCATCCGGTGGTGATTGAAAAGGCCGGTCGTATCGGTTGTTAGCCGGACTGCAGCTCAGGCGATGAGCCCATGCACCTTGGCGAGGCCCTTGAGGAAGGGCACGCCCTTCCGCAAGACTTCGTGACGGTCTTTCGCCACCGGGCGCCAGACCGAGAGTGCGGCGGCGATTTCCGGTGGCAGTGTCACGAAGCTCTCGACCACCAGCTTGCCTTCGAAACCGATTTCAGACAGTGCACGAAAGATATCGGGCCAGTCGATGGTGCCGGTGCCGGGAACGCCCCGGTCGCTTTCCGACATGTGGATGTAGCTGCTTTTTCCCGCCGTGGCGCGCAAGGCTTGACCGATGCCCTTTTCCTCGATGTTCATGTGATAGGTATCGAAGTGGATGGTGACGTTCGGTTCACCGATCTCCTCAAGCAGCTTGAGCGCCTGCACGGACGTGTTGAGCAGATGCGTTTCGTAGCGGTTGCAGGGTTCAAGCCCTAGTGTGATGCCGAGCTTGCGGGCATGCCGGGCCACGGGTTTCAGCGCCTTCACGATGTTCTGGCACTCATGAGGCTGTGGCGGCTTGCCCGTGCGGTAGCCGAGCGCGCCAAACGTCACGCCCCCTAGGAACTTGCAGCCGACATCCGATGCCTTGTCGAGGGCCTTCTTGACGAAAGCTTCGGCGGCTTCCGGTTTCTCGGCCGCCATTATGTCTTGCGGCAGGCACAACGAGGCGGTGGGCTCGATCCCATATTTCTCGAAAAGTTTTCGCGAATGCGGCGCATCGACACCCTCGGGCACCAGCAGCGGAAATTCGATGGCTTCGAGTCCATGCTCTGCCGCTTCCGGTATGGCAAGCTCGGCCGCCCCTCTGGTCCACTCGGCCGCCCACAGGCTGGCATGCATTCCGATCTTCACGTTGGCCATGGAATTCTCCGGTCAATGGGCGCCGACGATGTAACTGACGACTTCCCGCATTTGGGTCTCTCGGGTGGCGAGATCGGCTTCGATGCGGCCCTGACGCAGCACGACGATGCGGTCGGTCACTTCGAAAACGTCGTTGAGGCGGTGGCTGATGAGGATGACGGCAATGCCTTCGTCCTTCATCTGGCGGATGAGCTTCAGCACGCTCTCGACTTCGCGCACCGCGAGTGCCGCCGTCGGCTCGTCCATGATGACGAGCTTCGGGTTGAAGGTGAGGGCGCGCGCGATGGCCACCGTCTGCTGCTGGCCGCCGGAGAACAGGCCGACTGGGCGGTGGATGGAGGGAATGCGGGCGCCCAGCCGGTCGATCATCTTTTGGGCGTCGGCGTCCATCTTGGCCTTGTCGACGAAGCCGGGCAGGATGCCGAAGGCCCACTTCACCGGCTCGCGGCCGAGAAAAATATTAGCCGCCACGTCCTGCTGCTTGGCCAAAGCCAGGTCCTGATAGATCATCTCGATCCCCAACTGGCGGCGCTCGCCCGGCCCCTTGCCGATCAAGGAATGACCGTTGAGCGAGATCGTGCCCTCATCCAAGGAATAGATGCCGGTGATGGTCTTCATCAGTGTCGACTTGCCGGCACCGTTGTCGCCGACGAGGCCGGTGACGCTGCCCGCCTCGATCGTCAAGTCCACGCCATTCAGCACCTGCACCGCGCCGAAGCCTTTGACCACGCCCTTGACCTCGAGCAGACTCATGCCTTGCGCTCCTTCGCCGTCTGCAACTGGTCGATCCACACGGCGAGGATAAGTACGGCGCCGATCGCCACTTGCTGGTAATAGGATTGTACGCCCAGTAGGTTGAGGCCGTTCTGCAAGACGCCCATGATCAAGGCGCCGATCAGCGCGCCCAAGATTGAGCCCTTGCCGCCGAACAGGCTGGTGCCGCCGATGATCGCCGCGGTAATGGCGGCCAGTTCGTAATTGATGCCGGCCACCGGATCGCCGGCATTGACACGCGCCATGAAGATGAGGCCGGCGAGGCCGGCCAACCCGCCCGAGATCATGTAAAGCGTGTTGCGCAAGCGCTCGACCGCGATGCCGGTGGCGCGCGCCGCATTCTCGTTGTCGCCGAGCGCCAGCGTGTGGCGGCCGAAGCGCGAATAGGCCAGCAGATAATGCGCCGCCAGCGCCACGACGGCGAGGATGATGACCGGTGTGGGGATGCCCAGCGGCCGGCCCTGACCGAGATAAACAACGGTGGCGGGCAGCCCATAGATGGCGCCGCCATTGGGCGCGATGATGAACGCCAGCCCGCGCGCGATGCCGAGCATGCCGAGCGTCACGATGAAGGCCGGAATACGGGTGCGGGTGACGATCTGGCCATTGATGGCGCCCGCCAGCATGCCGGTGCCGATGGCGCCCACGATGGCCATGAACCATGGCCACTCCAGCACCACGCAGAAATACGCGCCGACCACGCCCGACACCGCCATCACCGAACCGATCGACAGATCGAGTCCGGCCGATGACAGGATCAGTGTCGCGGCAATCGCCAATATGCCGATGGTCGTGGTGGCCAACAGGATGTTGAGAAAATTGCTGACCGACAGAAAATATGGCGACAGCAGTGCCAGCGCCAGGCACAGCACGAAAAGCACGATCAGCGACTCAAGCCTCAGGTGCAGCCTGGTATCGAAAAAGAATTGCAGCTTGCGCCAGGTATCGCCCGGCGCGCCGCCGTCTGCCACCGTCATGCTTGAGGTCTCCGTGCCGGAATTCAAGTGCGGGGCCAGGCTTGAACGCCAGACCCCGCGATCGTGCAACGAAGTGCCGTTACTTCACAAATTCCAGCATTGGCTCGGTGCCAGCCTCGATAACCTCTTTGGTCAACACCAGAGTTGGCACGAAGATGACTTCGTCGACCTTGCCACCCTCGACCACTTTCTTGACGTTCTCGACGGCCTGCTTGCCGACCAGATAGGGCAATTGCGCCACCGAAGCGGTGAGGCGGCCTTCCTTGATCGACTTCACCGCGTCGGAATTGCCGTCAACGCCGATCACCGTCACCTGTTCGCCCTTGCTGGCGGCGAAAACGGTTTCGACCGCACCCAGCGCCATGCCGTCATTTGCACAGAAGATTGCCACGAGGTCCGGATACTTGGTCAGGATGTCGTTGGTGATGTTGGCGGCCTTGCCGCGATCCCAGTCACCCGGCAGCGAGGCGACGACTTCGAGGCCAGGTGCGAGTTCCTTCAGCTTGTTGGCAAAGCCATCGGCGCGCTTCTTGCCGGTGATATTGCCGGACAGGCCCTCGATGACCAGCACCGGGCCCTTGGCATCCTTGCCGAGCTTGCTCACCAGATATTCCGCGCCTTGCGCACCGGCCGCCATGTTGTCGGAGCCGATGTGGAAGGCGATGTTGACGCCGGCATCCTTGGTCACCTGCGGATCGAGGTTGTTGTCGAGATCGACAACCGGGATGTTCATGGCATTGGCCTGCTTGAGGCAGGGCAGCAGGATGGTCGAGTTGATCGCCGCGGTGATCATCACGGCGGGCTTCCTCTCCAGCATGGTGTTGCAGGTGTTGAGCTGCGGCTCGGCCGCCTGGTCGCTTTCAACGGCTTGCAGATAATATTCGACCCCAGCCGCATCGGATCCGGCTTTCACACCTTGCTCCATCGCCCCCCAGAACGGGTTGGCGAGGGTCTTCATCAGCACGCCGTAAAGCGGCTTGTCGGCAGCTTGCGCGGTTGCCCCGAAGGCCAGCAGCGTCGTGGCAATCAGGACGGCTTTAAACGTTCTCATCTTGAGTCCTCCCATGAAACCATGCCTTGCGATTTCGTTAACCGGCAGCAACGGCACTTACCCTAGCATAGCCATAAGCCGAGAATTTTGTAAACCGATTAACATACTGCGTTGCAATATGTGCAGCAAGCTGAACTCCTTGATGAATCTCTGGGTGAGATTTATTTTGCTGCATTGCATCCAAATTTCTCAACAAGCCATGGAAGGGTTGGAACGTATTCAAGGCGCTTGTTAGAATCCTGCGGACGAGTTTGATTAAACGATTGAATGAAACGCTCGAGGCTGTTAGCCTGAACTCCCTCAGGCGTTCCGGACGATTGCCATGGCCAAGCCTCTCATTCTTGTCGATCCTCTGCCCCGCACCCTCGACCTGATCTGCGAGCCGGACGTCCGCCGCAAGCTGGAAAGCCTTGGCGAACTCGTGATTCACGAATCCGCACCGATGCCCGATGCGATGATCGACAAACTATTGCCCGAGGCGGCGCTGCTCATCGGCCAGACGCGGCTTGATCGGGCGCGCCTGGAACGCGCCAGCAAGTTGAAGGCGATCATCAACGTCGAAACCAATTTCACCGATGCCATCGACTATGACTATTGCTTCACCCACGGAATTCACGTGCTGGCCCCGGGCTCGGCCTTCGCCGATGCGGTGGCCGAGTCGGCACTTGGCATGGCCATCGACCTGGCGCGCGGCATTACCTTGGCTGATAGGGACTTCCGCCGCGGTGGTGAGAGTTATGGCCTCGACGGCAACACCGGCTGCTTCAGCCTGATCGGCGCCGACGTGGGCCTGATCGGTTTCGGCGACCTGGCGCGAGCCTTCCACCGCCTGGTGCAGC
>JANPCS010000416.1:0-8361 GCA_031431065.1 Hyphomicrobiales bacterium
GTCGAGCGACAAGGCGGTGGCGATGCTGCGGCAGCATCTTGCGGCACTCCACACCAAACAGGTCGAGCTTACCCAGCAGATCGACCAGACCAGCAGCGCGCTGCACAAGCTGGTCGCGTAGATACGGCGCTCCGGTTCCACTGGGGCCGGGGTGCCGCACCACATCAATCAAACGATGCCGGCGGAAATCCCTTCAACCGGCGGGCGTTCGGCGGCCTTGGCGGCGCGATAGCCGCTGCCGCGATAAACGCTGATCGGATCGATCGCTCCGCCCTTGCGGCGCCGCGCCTCGGCGAGAACGGGCGACACGTCGGTGATAAAGGCCTGCTTGACGATGCGGTGACCGAGCATCGCGTCGCTCTCCTCTTGCGCCGCACTCAGGGCCGTGCGGTCGATGAGCGAAGCCTGCACAAAGGCGCGTTGGATTTCAATTGCCGAGGCCATCAGGCTTTCAATGGGATCGGTGACGTTGTGCGACTGGTCAATCATGTAAGCCGGAGCGAAGCCTTCGGCCTGGCGCAACTCGGCATCGACCAGTTCATTGAACACCAGGAACAACCGGAAGGGGTCGACCGAGCCTGAATCAAGATCATCATCGCCATACTTCGAATCATTGAAGTGGAATCCGCCAAGCTTCCCGGCCCGCACCAGCCGTGCCACGATCTGCTCAATATTGGTGTTCGGCGCGTGGTGGCCGAGATCGACAAGGCACTTGGCCTTCGGCCCCAACTCACTGGCGGCCATCAGGTTGGAACCCCAGTCGGAAATCACCGTCGAATAGAAGGCGGGTTCGTAGAGTTTGTGCTCGAGAAACACCAACCAGTCCTTCGGCAGCGCGCCGTAAATTACCTTCAACGATTCGATGTAGCGATCGAAGGCGGCGTTGAGATTGGACTGGCCCGGAAAATTCGAACCATCGGCAATCCACACGGTCAGCGCCGTCGAACCCAATTGCCGGCCGATCTCGATACATTCGAGATTGTGTTCCACCGCCTGCGCCCTGGTTGCCTTGTCAGCATGGGTGAGTGAACCGGACTTGTAGGTGAGTTGCTGATGCTTCTGGTCCTGGAAGGTGTTGGAGTTCACCGCATCGAAACCCAACTCATGGGCTGCTGCTTGCTGCCGCAGTGCGTTGTAGTCCTTGACCTTGTCCCACGGAAAATGCGGCGAGACATTGGGCGTCGCGCGCGTCAGTTGATTGATGACACCGCAGTCTTCCAGCTTGTCATAGACGTGGCGCGGTTCGCCAGGTCCTGGAAAGCGCGCGAACCGCGTGCCGCCAGTTCCAACGCCCCAAGTCGGTACCGCCACCGAAAAGCCCAAGGCACGCTCGGTCATTTCCTCGATCGAGATCCCGCGCCGCTCCAATTGACGGCCAAGGGCAGCATAGTCATCGGCCAACGCATCGTATTCCCTGGCATTGTTGCCGGCGATGAAATCGGCCGAGATTTCGAAGCTCATGATCTACCTCGAGAAGGAGGCGGCATTGCCGGCATCGATGTTCAGGAAATTGCCTGTCGACTTGGCCGAGAGATCGGATGCAAAGAAATAGACGCCCTCGGCAATGTCTTCCGGGAAAACGGAACGCTGCAGCAGCGAGCGTTTGCGGTAGTGTTCCTCGAGATCGTCTTGGGCGATCTTGAGCGAGGCGGCGCGCTGCTGGCGCCACGGGCCTTGCCAGATCTTGGAACCTCGCAACACGGCATCGGGATTGACGACATTGACGCGGATGCCCATGGCCGCGCCTTCCAGCGCCATGCAGCGCGCCAAGTGGAGCTCCGCTGCCTTGGCCGAGCAGTAGGCCGAAGCGCCTGGTGATGCCGCAACCGCGTTTTTCGAGCAGATGAACACCATCGATCCACCGAGGTTCTGGCGCTTCAAGAGGCGATAACCCTCGCGGCCCACGAGGAAGTAACCCGTTCCGAGGATCGCCATGTTCTTGTTCCACAAGTCGAGCGAGGTGTCTTCAACCGCCGCGGCAAGTGTGATGCCGGCGTTATTCACGAGGATGTCGACGCCGCCGTAGGCCAACGCCGTCTGGTTCAGCGCGGCGATGACGGCATCTTCACTGGTGACATCCATCTTGAGCCCGCGCACATTGTCCTTGCCGTAGGTCTTGGCAAAGCCAGCCGTCACTTCGTCAAGCGAGACTTGATCGATATCGGCCAGCACGACGCAGGCGCCCTCAGACAGCAGTTTCGAGGCGATGGCCGAGCCGATGCCGCCCGCCCCGCCGGTGATGAAGGCAATGCGGCCTGCGAGGCTCTTCGGCTTTGGCATGCGCGACAGTTTCGCCTCCTCCAAGAGCCAGTATTCGATGTTGAAGGCTTCCTGCTCGGGGAGGCCCTGATAGGCCGAGACGCCCGATGCGCCACGCATGACATTGATGGCATTGACATAAAACTCGGCCGCGATGCGGGCGGTCGCCTTGTCCTTGGCGAAGGATAGCATGCCGACCCGAGGCACCAGATAGATTACCGAATTGGGATCGCGGATGGCCGGCGAATCGCTGTGTTTGCAGCGCTCGTAATAGGCGGCGTATCCGGCGCGGTAGCCTTCGATGAGCTTGTCGAGCGCCGTCGAATCGGCATCATGAGGAACGATCAGTGGACGGATCTTGGTTCTCAAGAAGTGATCGGGGCAGGATGTACCAAGCGGAGCGAGCACCTCGAGCTGGTTGGAATTCACGAACTCCATCACCTCTGGAGAATCGACGAAATGACCGATCTTTCGCTCATGCCTCGAGATGCGGCCACGAATCTCCGGCAGCAGCCGCAAGGCTGCCGTTCGGCGCTCAACTTCAGGAAGGGAATGAAATTTGGAACCCTTGAAGGCCGGCTTCTCGCGCGTACGTTCCAGCCAAACCGCTGCCTGGTTGATGATGCGCAATGTCGTGTCGTAACAATCCTTGGCGGTGTGGTCCCAGGTGAAGAGGCCATGGCTCCCCAGCACCACGCCGACGAAATCGGGATTCTCTTCGGCCATCTTGCCAAGTTTGATGCCGAGATCGATCCCCGGCCTCTGCCAGGGCAGATAACCCATCTCTTCGCCGAAAATTTCCTTGGTCAGGCGCCCGGAATCCCGAGATGCGGCAATGGCGATGACTGCGTCGGAATGAACGTGGTCGACATGCGCAAAGGGCACATAGCCATGCAGGCACGTGTCGATCGAAGGGGCCCGCGGATTGAGATTGAAGGTGCAGTGATTGAGCGCGTGCACCATCGCGTCTTCCTGGTCGAGACTCGAATAAAGGCCTTTGAGCGATTCGAGCTTATCCATGTGCAGCGTCGCGAAACCATCGAGCTGCATCGAGCCGATGTCACCGCCCGATCCCTTGACCCACAGCACCGTCACCGGCTGACCGGTGAGCGGATCGGTCATGGTGACTTTGGCCGAGGTGTTGCCGCCGCCGAAATTGGTGATGCGCAGATCCGCGCCCAAGAGGTTGGAGCGGTAGAGAAGCAGGCCGGGCTCATCCAGGCTTGCGGCCCTGGCATCATCCCACAGGGATGGAACGGTGATGGAATTGCTCATGTAAATCTCACTTGAGGAACAAAAGAGGGGGCGCCGCGACGGCGGCGCACCCCCGATTTGCCGTGATCAGAAATCGAACTGTTCGATGTTATCCTTGGTGAAGGTGTAGGGTGCGCCGAGGAGAATTTCCGAGCCATTGATGACCTGGAGTTCGCCGAGCTTTCCGGCCTTCACCGAGGTGGCGCCAGCCACCAGTGTGCCGTCGGCAACGGCGCGCAGCACGTGCATGGCGGCATAGCCGAGATCGACGGGGTTCCAAAGCACCACCGACTTGACGCAATCGGCCTTCACATAGGGCTTCATGGCGTTCGGCGTGGCAAGACCCACAACGGCGATCTTGCCGCACTTGCCGGCCTGCGTCACGGCTTCAGCCGAAGCTGGTGTCGCAACCGAGGTCATGCCGAAGATACCTTTGAGCTCGTCGCCATACTTGTTGATGAGCGTCGTCGCCTGGTTGAAGGACAGATTGTTGTCCTCCTGGGCCTCAACGGTCTCAAGCCACTTCATCTTGGGATGGCAGGCAGCGGCATAGGCCGCCATTTCGGCGATCCAACGGGCCTGATTCGGCGTGGTGAAGGTCGAGGTGACGATCGCCACCGCGCCCTCTTCACCGGCCTCCTTGGCCATGTTGTCGACCAACCCCTTGGCGATGCCGTTGAACTGGGCCTGATTGACGAACCACTGGCGGGCATCGGGCGACGAGTTGGCGTCGTAGCCGACGACGTTGATGCCCTTTTCCAATGCCTTCTTCAGCACCGGAGCAATGGCCACCGGATCATTGGCGGCAAACAGAATGCCATCGACGCCCGAGGTGATGTAGTTGTCGATGAAGGTGATCTGCTCGTCGATGTTGGCCTTGGTGGGCCCATCGGTCTTGGCATCGACATTGCCCAGTTCGGCTGCCGCTTCGAGGATGCCTTTGGTGGTGGCGCTGAAGTAGCCGATGCCGATCAGTTTCGGAATGTCGACAACGGTGATCTTCTTGCCCTTGCGATCGGGCGGATTGACGGGCGCACCGCCGTCATAGGCCATGGCCGCGGAGGTACCGGGGGTACCGTCGCAGGCCAGCGGGCTGGTCGGCAGATCGTCGCCACCGGTCCAGGCCGAGGCGGCAAGGGCGGAACCGCTCGTCAGGCCTAAGCCCAGAACGGCGGCAAGAGTTAACTTCTTCATTTCACGTCTCCCATGTCATGTCCTCCAGGCTGCAGGCGGGCAACCGTCAAGGACGTCCTCCCGAATTCAGCCGCCTCTGTTCCTGTCGAATAGCGCGCCCACGAGAATGGCGCCAATCAACACCAATCCGATGACGACGATTGTTCCGTCACCCTTGACGCCGGACAGCGCCAGTCCATTCTTCAATGATTGTATGAGAACAAGCCCCAGCACGGTGCCGATAATGGTTCCGCGCCCGCCGAAGATCGACGTTCCGCCCAGCACGACGCCGGTGATGACATCGAGTTCAAGTCCCGTGCCCATGTCGGAACGCGTGGTGGTGACGCGCGATACGAAGATCACCGCGGCGAGGGCCGAAAGAAAACCGGCGGCCGTATAAATCCACAGCTTGGTCGCATTGACGCGGATGCCGGAAAATCGCGCCGCTGTTTCATTGGCGCCGATGGCATAGGTGGCGCGGCCGAATGGCGTTAGCCCAAGGATCACGGCAGTCACCATGATGGCGATCCCCAGGATCCACAGCTGGAAGGGAACACCGAGCACTTCGCCCTGGCCGAAGACGAAGAACCATTCGGGATAGCCGCGCACGGAACGCGCCTCGCTGATGCCCTCTGCAAGACCACGGTAGAGCGCCAGGGTGGCGAGCGTCGCAATTAAAGGCGGCACGCTGAAACGGGTGATGATGAAGCCGTTGACCCAGCCGGAGAACGTGCCGCAGGCCAGTGCTGCCAGCATGGCCGCAGGCAGCGGCAGCCCGAGATTCTTCCAGAACACGCCGAGCAGGATCGCCGTCAGCCCCAGGATCGAACCCACCGACAAGTCAATTCCGCCGGTGACGATGACGAAGGTCATAGCGAGCGCGACAAGGCCAACCTCCGACATCAGACGGCCCTGATTCAAGAGATTTTCGACAGTGAAGAATTTGTCGGACAGCGACGCCAGGACGGCAAGCGCGATCATCGTCAGAACCGCCAGAATAACCTCGTGCCGCAGCCACTTGGAGGCTGTCATTTCGCCCTCCGCCGCCTGGCCATGTCGGCCAGCACCGTGGCGAGGATCAACAGTCCCAGCACGGCGCGCAGCCAGTAGGCCGAGACATTGAGGAAGATCAGGGCCGAGCCGATGCAGGCAAAGAGGATGGCCGCCAGCGTGGAGCCGATGACCGTGCCGGTGCCGCCGAGGATCGATACGCCGCCAATGACCGAAGCGGTGATCACGGTGAGTTCGAGATTGGGGGGAACCGTTGACTGGATGACTTGCAGCTGGGTGGCAAAGAGAATTCCGGCAATTCCGGCGAACAGTCCATGCAGCGCGAAAACGCCGATCACCGTGCGTTCGGGATGAATGCCTGCAGCGCGGGCCGCCTCCATGTTGCCGCCAACCGCATAGATGGCACGGCCAAAATCCGTGTAACGCATGAAGAACGCAGCAACGATCGTCAACCCGACCATGAAATAGACCGCCGACGGAATGCCGAAGGGCCGCATCTGGGCGAGCATGAATTCAGGGGGCATATCGCTGATCCAGGCGCCGCCCGTGGCGCTGATGAGTCCGCCTTTCAGGATCGAGAGCATACCGAGCGTCACGACGATCGAGGGAATGCGCGTATAGGCGACGAGTGCCCCCACGCCGGCATTGACGGCGACGGCAAACATTATCGGCAGCGTCCAGGCGATCCACACCGGATAGTCAGCGACTGCGAGGGATCCGGCAATGGTCGCTATCACGCCGATCAGCGCACCCACCGAGACGTCAATATGCCCGGCCATGATGATCATCGACATGCCGATGGCGGCAATCGCGATATAGGCATTGCCGGCGAAGATCGAATTTATGTTGGTGTCGGAGAGGAAGCGCGGGTTGACGGCGCCGACCACGATGAACAGCGCAACGATCGACAGCAATACGACGATCTCCTGGCCATAGCCGCTGAGAAACCGCTGCAGGTTCGAACGGCCAATGCTGACGGCGGCGCTGCTCATGCGGCAGCATCCCTGGCGTGGCTGCGAGTCATGGCGGTGCCGACAGCTTCGGCGGTCGCGGCATCTCTTCCGAACTCGCCAACGACGCGGCCGCCATTCATCACCAAGACGCGGTCGCTCATGCCGAGAATTTCGGGCAGCTCGCTTGAGATCATCAGGATCGCCATGCCTTCGCCCGCCAATTTGCGCATCAACAGGTGGATCTCGGCCTTGGCACCGACATCGATGCCGCGGGTCGGCTCGTCCATAATGAGGATGCGCGGGTTGGTGGCCAACCATTTGCCCAGCACCACTTTCTGCTGGTTACCGCCGGACAATTGCCGCACCAGCTGCCGCGGCCCCCGCGCCCTGATGCCGAAGCGCTCAATGGCCTTGAGGGCCTCCGCCGTCACCTTGGCGGCATCGACGATGAAACCACGCATCAGGCGCTTCAAGTTGGGTAGCGCGACATTGTCCTCTATCGTTTGTGTACGGATCAATCCCTGTTGGCCGCGATCTTCGGGAATATAGGCAATCCCCAGATCGCGCGCCGCTTCCGGGCTAGAGATGCGTTCGGCCTTGCCATCGACGACGATTTCACCGGCAGTCGCCGGCGTGACGCCGAATATGGCGAGGGCGGTTTCGGTGCGGCCCGAGCCGACGAGACCCGCAAGCCCCAGAATCTCGCCGCGCTTCAGTTGCAACGTAACATCGCGGATGACATTACGAAATGTCACGCCGCGCAATTCCAGGATGACATCGCCGTCGAGGCCTTGCTTGGGCGGATAGATGCGGTCGATGGGGCGGCCCACCATCATCGAGACCAGTTCAGCCTCGCTGACGTCGGCGACATCGCGGGTGGCGACGTGATCGCCGTCGCGCAGTACCGTTACGCGGTCGGCGATTGCGAATATCTCCTGCATGCGATGGCTGACATAGACAATAGCAACGCCGCGGGCGCGCAGGCTCCTGATGATGGCCATAAGCCGTTGCACATCGGCTTCAGCCAAGGCTGCCGTCGGTTCATCCATGATGAGGACACGCGCCTCCTGGGCCAGGGCGCGGGCGATCTCGATGCGCTGGCGATTGCCGACCGAGAGGGATGCAACCTTCTGGTCGATGTCGAGGTCGCCGCTTTCAAGCTCATCGAGGAGCTGGCGGGAGCGATCGCGCATCGCCTGCCAGTCGATGGTTCCAATCCCGGTCTTCGGCGTCTGGCCAAGGAAGATATTCTCGGCCACGGTGAGTTCGGGAAACAGCAGCAATTCCTGGTGTACCGTGGCGATGCCGGCGGCGTGGGCATCCTTGGGCGAGGGAAACCGGACGGCCCGGCCGTTCACCAGGATTTCGCCCTCGTCCGCCTGGTGCAGCCCCGCCATGATCTTGATGAGCGTCGACTTGCCGGCACCGTTTTCACCCATGAGGGCATGAACTTCGCCCGGCCGAATGTCGAAACTGACAGTATTCACGACCTTGATGCCGGCAAAGGACTTGGTCACGGCCTTCAGGGCCATCGGCAAGATCAAGGCTTGCGGCGCTTCAACAGCCTGCGCGCTGCCCGTACTGCCCATGTTTTCCCTGCTCCTACTCCGGCCCACGCCACCGCCGGCTGACCTGTTTACTTGGTCAGTTCAGTGAGCAATAATAAACAGCGATGATCAAAGAACGTCAAGTGAGTTAGTTTGTGAGATTC
>JANPCS010000417.1:0-3139 GCA_031431065.1 Hyphomicrobiales bacterium
TGGCAGGCTGTCATCAATTCGCTTGTCACGAGCATAAGTGCCACGGCCCTGAGTATCATCTTTGGCAGCATGGCCGCCTATGCCCTGGTGCGCATTCGATATAAGCCGAAGTCGGGCAACATCATCACATTCGTCGTGCTCTGTTTCGGTATGATCGTGACGACCAGCTATCTTGGTGTGCCTTGGTATCTTTCATCAGCCGTTGCACTTGCCCTGTTCTTCTTTTTGGCCCGCAGCCTGGGCAAGCATTTCACGGCAACTGTAGGCAATGGCGCCATACTGTTCTGGATCATCTCTCAGCGCATCCTGCCGCCCATGGTCGTTGTCATTCCCTTTTACATGGTCTTCCAAGCGGTTGGGCTTCTCGACACCACAACGGCATTGATTATTGTTTATGCGGTGACGAACCTTCCGATCGTTGTCTGGCTTATGCATGATTTCTTTAGTGGAATTCCCGTCGAGTTGGAGGAATCGGCCCTGCTTGAAGGCGCTACCCGCTTCGGCATCTTCTGGGACATTGTTTTGCCGCTGACACGTTCCGGCCTTGCCGCCACGGCGCTGCTCTGTTTCATCCTCAACTGGAATGAATATATCTTCGCAGCTTTTCTGACCGTTTCCAACGCGCCAACCTTACCGGTATTTGCCGAAATTTGGGGGGAGTCCACCGTCATCCTCGCCATGATCGTTCCGGCGACCATCTTGGCGGTCTTCCTTCAACGCTACATTGTCAGCGGCGTGTTGCTTGGCTCGGTGAAAGGATAAAGGATAAAGGATTTCGGTGACAGTCATTAAACTGTCGGGTTGCGTTGACAGTGCATTATACTGTCGCTCTGTGGATTGATGAACGCTTATCGTTTCCCGCCTCACCGGTATGCATTGCACGGTTCCGCCTCTTAGCCCTCCACGGCTGACTTGGCGGCTTTCAAGAGCGAATCCCGTTAACTTGGAATAGTGCTCCCCCTTCCGTCTTGGTCCGCGAAAGCGGACCATCCATCTTGGCGCGCGGGAACAGGGTGGTTTCTCCGCTTTCGCGGAGAATGACGGATTGTTTGTGTCGGTCCAGGCAAGCCGGCATGTGCTCTTGCCTGGTGAGTCAACACGCCCGCCGCTCGGACCCGTGGCGCGGCGGACGAACTCTCCAACTATTTCCGCAAAGTGCGGGCGAAGCTCTCCAGAACGGCATTCATGCGCGTCTGGTAGCCTTTGCCGGCCGCCTTGTAGCTTTCCAGCACCGATTTCTTCACGCACAGGGTGATTTGCTGCGTGCCTTCGGGTTCGACAAGGCGGGCGTTCTTCCAAAACCACTCGTCGAGTTCGGGAATGTCGCTGAAATCGATGTCCTCGTCCTTGACCTGCGCCAGTTCTTCAAGGGTAAGGGGCCTGTCATGTCGCTCGTCATAGCGCTTCCTGTCTTCCGCCGCCGCTCTTTCCAACTATACAAGGCGTGGCTATGCTGGCACGGGGGGAACCGGAACCCGCTTCAAACCTTTGCCAATCTCATCAGCCCTCTGGCGCACCTGCGCGGCATCGTAAGCCGCCTGCCGGCGCAACCATGCGTCTGCCGTACTGCCGATCACGATCTCAAGGCGCAAGGCCAGCTCTGCCGATATGCCGCTCCTGCCCGCGACAACGCGGTGAAGCTGGTTACGGCTGATGCCTAAAGCCTCGGCGGCTTTCGCGACCGACAGCCCCAGTTCGTCAAAGTCATCCTTTAAGCTAAGGCCGGGGTGGGGTGGGTTCTTCATCGGCATGGTGCTGTTATCCTTTCAATGGTAGTCGGTAAAATCAACGTCGAAAGCGTTTCCGCCCGCGAAGGCGAACACGATCCGCCAGTTTGCCCGCACCGTGACAGCCCATTGGCCTTTGCGTTCACCCTTAAGCGGATGGAGCCGGAAAGATGGATCGGTCATGTCGCCGGGGCCTGCGGCGGCATCGAGAGCGGCAAGGATGAATCCAATGCGCACGATCAGCTCTGGAGGTAACTTGCTCCGGTCATCGTCCTCGTAAAACCGCTTCAATCCCTTGTGCGTGAACGACGTTATCATGAAGTGATTGTGCCCTGTAATATTACACATTACAAGAGAAAAGTATTTCTTACTTGCTCGCTCCTGCCGTTTGCACCTTCAACGCTATCCATGACTGCCCTTCATCAACGCCGAGCAGCTTCGCAACGTTGGCTGGCACTTTGACAGCCGTCTCGTTCTTGTCAGGCGGAGCGTGGGTTAAGGAATGACAAAGCCTCGCCAGACGGGATAGTTGCCGCATGTCAACTACATTGACGCCAAAAGACGGCGAAAAGACGTGCTTTTTTTGCCGAACCACGTGAGTTTCGGCGCCACGAGACGATCAACTATGCAATATTTGCGGCAGTTTTCGCGCACCTAGGACTTGTTTCACGTGAAACATTGGCGCCAAAACTTTTACCCCGGAATTCTGCGCTTCCCGGCCTAAATTCGCCGCCGGTCAGGCCGCCAGGCGGCGGGACTCGACCAGTTGCGCGGCGCGCTTGTGATAGTGATGCGCGAAGCCGCAGAAGCCGCCGATGATGCGGGCCTTCTCGGCCGCCCATTGCCCGTCGAGGCAGTCGGCATTGACCGAGAACATGATGTTGCGCATCGGCCCATCGCTGAAGTGATAGGACAATCCATGCCGCGCGATGCCAAAGCGCGCGGCGGCGTCCTTCATGGCATCGGTCGTGGGGTTGATGGCGCTCGGTTCCGACCAGTCGATCATGCCCGTCTTGGCCGCATTGGTTTCGAAGCCGGGATCGCCCAAGGGCGTGTAATGGCTCATGTAATAGGCCATGTAGGCGGGATCGTAGGTGGCGATCCACGCCACTTCGTCGGGCTGGCCATGAAACAGCGACAGGCTCCAATAGGAGAAATGGCGCACGCCGAAGACCTGCGCCATCCGCTCCAGGTCCTGGGTCGCCTCCTCGAAGGAGGTGAAGGCCTCCCTGGGCTCGCGTTTCGGGTCAAAGCACATCGCAGTCCTCTTGAAGCGCCATTCTAGGACCCCGAGGCTCAAGACGGACTTAAGCAGACTGGTTAAATTTGAGTCATCACATCGACATCAGCGCCGCATTGCCGCCAGACGCCGTGGTATCGGTCGAACACACCCGCTCGGTGGCGAAGCGATG
>JANPCS010000418.1:0-3411 GCA_031431065.1 Hyphomicrobiales bacterium
ATTGAAAGCCGCGGGAAAACAAGCAATGGTCATCCGCATCGCCGTCGCCAGAAAACTCCTCGTCCAACTCAATGCCAAAGCACGCGACGCGCGAAAAGAATTCAATCATGCAACTTGACAATCAAGATAGTCGCTCTCCCCCTGCGGGAGAGGTCGGCAGTCCCGATCAGGGACTGACGGGAGAGGGGGTGGTGCCGCGTGTACCTTCGCCGGAAGGCCCCTCACCCGCCGCGCTGCGCGCGTCGACCACTCCCGCAAGGGGAGAGGTAAAGGGTAGAGCGGCCCGCCAGATCACCAAGGACGACATCTTCCACTACGTCTATGGCGTGCTGCATGATCCGGTCTACCGCGAGACCTATGCCATCAACCTGAAGCGTGAGTTTCCGCGCATTCCATTCTATCCGGATTTCTGGACCTGGGCCGATTGGGGCCAGCGCCTGATGGCGCTGCACATCGGCTATGAGAGCGTGGAGCCTTGGCCGCTGGTCCGCCACGATCTGCCCGCGAAGGATGCCGATCCCCTGCCGAAGCTCAAGGCCGACAAGGACAATGGCAGCATCATCCTCGATACCCGCACTTCGCTGTCGGGCATTCCCGTTTCCGCATGGACCTACCGACTTGGCAACCGCTCCGGGCTTGAATGGATTCTCGACCAGTACAAGGAAAAGAAGCCGAAAGACCCGACGATCCGTGAGAAGTTCAACACCTACCGCTTCAAGGACTATAAGGAAAAGGTCATCGATCTCCTCGCCCGCGTCACCCGCGTCTCCGTGGAGACGATGGAGATCGTGGAGGCGATGCGGAAGGCGAAACGGGAGTGACGGGGAACTCTCGTCCCGAGTGCGGTGCGGCCGCGGAGCGCCATGCCATGAGATTCATGACCCGGCGCAAGTACGGGTGAGGCGACTTGGCCTGCCGGTTCCATCTTGCAGTTGATTTGGAACGGGCATTCTGAATTTAATCCTAAACGTCTCCCGTCCGCGGGATTTCGGATCGTTGACTCGTGTCAAGCAACCACACGCCGAATTCGACGGCAAAAGACGGCAAAACACGAGCCAAAGAGGGGGTGTTTCGGCGAAAAACGGCGGCCCTCAGGCGACCTTCACCGGCTGGCCGGTAGCCCACGACTGGGTGGCGGCATCGGCCAGTTTTTGCGCTTGCAACCCGTCGAAGCCATTGGGGAAGATGGGTTTTTTGTTGGTGACGGCAGCAACGAAGGTCATGACTTCATTGGCATAGGCCTCGGCCTAGCGCTCGGTGAAGAAGAACAAGACCGTGACGCCGTGGAAGCCCTCGGCATTGGCGATCTCGACCGTCGTGTTGTGGATGTTGCCGGCCCGCAGCATGCCCTTTTGGCCATGCACTTCAATGCGTTGGTCATAGCCATAGGTGGCTCTACGGGAATTGGTGATGACCGCGATCTTGCCCGACGCGGTCTGCATCTGGACGGCCGCCGTGTCGACGTCGCCTTCCGCACCGATCGCTTTGTCGACCAGGGCGGAGCCCAGGGCGTGCACGATGACGAATTCCTCGCCCACCAGAAAGCGCGCCATATCAACATCATGGATCATCATGTCGCGGAACAGCCCGCCGGAGGACTTGACGTATTCGGCGGGCGGCGGCGAGGGATCGCGGCTGATGATGGTGGCGATCTCCACCTCGCCGATGTCGCCACGGCGGAGGCGGGCGGCGAGGCTGGCGAAGTTGGGGTCGAAGCGGCGGTTGAAGCCGATCATCAGCGCCGTCTGGTTCTTCGCGACGACCTTGAGGCAGGCCTCGATGCGGGCCACCGAAAGGCTCACCGGCTTCTCGCAGAGCACTGATTTTCCGGCATTCGAGGCGGCTTCGATCAAGTCCGCATGGGTCGGCGTCGGGGTGGCGATCAAGATCGCGTCGACGTCTTTCGCCGTGATGATGTCGTCGACCGAGGCGACCTTGGCACCAACCTCGGCCGCCAGATCCGCCGCCGCCTTCGGCATGGCATCGGCCAGATAAGCCACCGTCGCCTTGCCCGACGCCGCAATGGTGCGAGCATGCACCTTGCCGATGCGCCCGGCGCCCAAAATTCCAAATCTCAACATGGCAGGTCCTCCATCCGTATCGTTGCGAGTCCTGAGGCCGTAACGCCACAAGAGTCGTTTGGAACAAACATTCCGAATTGACAACATTTTGGAATTGTTGTTTCGTATTGTCAAGTCGGCAATGGTGAATTTGGAGGTCAAAATGGCGCCGGGCAGGGGTGACGGCAAGCAGCTGGACGTCATAACCGTGGGGCGCTGTTCGGTCGATCTTTATGGCCAGCAGATCGGCTCGCGGCTCGAGGATGTGACATCCTTTGCCAAGTCGGTGGGCGGCTGTCCGTCCAACATCGCCATTGGGACGGCGCGGCTGGGCCTCAAGTCCGGTCTCATCACACGAGTCGGCGACGAGCAGATGGGCCGCTATGTGCGAGAGCAGATGGCGCGCGAAGGCGTGGCGCTCGACGGCATCGCCACCGATCCGGCGCGGCTGACCTCGCTGGTGCTGCTGTCGGTCGAGAACGACAAGACCTTTCCGCTGATCTTCTACCGCGACAATTGCGCCGACTCGGCCTTGAACGAAGCGGATGTCGATGAACAGTTCGTCAAATCGTCAGCTTCCGTCCTGGTGACGGGCACGCATTTCTCCAAGCCCAATACCGATGCCGCGCAAAGGAAGGCGATGCGCATTTCGAAGGCCCATGGCGGCAAGGTGATCCTCGATATCGACTACCGGCCCAATCTCTGGGGTCTGGCGGGCCTGAGTGCCGGCGAAGAGCGCTACATCAAATCCGACAAGGTCTCCGAGCACTTGAAAACCATTCTGCCGGATTGCGACCTGATCGCCGGAACGGAAGAGGAAGTTCACATTGCGGCGGGTAGCGAGGATACGCTGGAGGCGCTGCGCATCATCCGGGCGCTGTCAAAGGCGGTGATCGTTCTGAAGCGCGGGCCGATGGGCTGCGTCGTCTATCCCCATGCCATTCCCGATCAACTTGACAAGGGCATCGTCGGCACCGGGTTTCCGATCGAGGTCTATAATGTGCTGGGAGCGGGCGACAGTTTCCTGTCGGGCTTCCTGCGCGGCTGGTTGAAGGGCGAGGACCATGCCACCAGCGCCACCTGGGCCAATGCCTGCGGCGCCTTCGCAGTCTCGCGATTGTTGTGCTCGCCGGAGATTCCAACCTGGGACGAGCTGCAATACTTTTTGGCCCATGGCAGCCCGCACCGGGCGCTGCGCAAGGATGAAGCGATCAACCATGTGCACTGGGCGACGACGCGGCGGGCGCAACCGGAGCAATTGCTGGCGCTGGCCATCGACCACCGCATGCAACTCGAAGAAATGGCCGACAAGATCGGAACGCCGCGCACACGCCTGAATGATTTCAAGCGG
>JANPCS010000419.1:0-9053 GCA_031431065.1 Hyphomicrobiales bacterium
AAATATCTGGAACCGTCACCTGCGACCGAGAGATCGGGCCGCCGCGGTTTCTTGCGCCGGGCGGTGACGGCTGGCGCCTTGCTGCCGCTGGCGGGCATCACCGCGGCGGCTCAAGACACCGCGGGTCAACCTGCACATGACAGCCATGGCCAATTCGGCAACCGTCTGGTGGGCAGTGTTGATCATGCCGCCAACGGCTTTGACCCGCACAGTATCCTGCGCGACTTCGATGCGGGCACGCTCTCGACAGACAAGGACGGCCGCCGGGTGCGCGAATGGACCATCACCGCTGTCGATCACGAGTTCGAAGTGGCCCCCGGTGTCAGGTTCGCGGGCTGGTCCTACAACGGCCGCATCCCCGGCCCGACATTACGCTGCACCGAGGGTGAGCGGCTGCGCATCCGTTTCGTCAATGCCAGCACGCATCCCCATTCCATGCATTTTCATGGCATCCATTCGGCGCGCATGGACGGCGTGCCGGGCGCCGGAATGGCCGAACCTGGTGCCGAGTTCGTTTATGAATTCGATGCCAAACCTTTCGGTTGCCACCACTATCACTGCCACGCCATTCCCCTGAAACGGCACATCCACAAGGGGCTCTATGGCATGTTCATCGTCGACCCCGATCCGGCCCGCCACCCGGAGTTTCGCGACCAGGCGGCGTCGCGGCTGCTGGGCTCGCCGGAGAATGCCAAGTGGCAGGAACTGGTGATGATGATGAATGCTTTCGACACCAACTTCGATGACGAAAACGAATTCTACGCCGTCAATTCCATTCCCTTCGCCTATTTTGAAAAACCGATCCGCATCGAGCGGGCCAGGCCGATCCGCATCTATCTGGTCAACATGACCGAGTTCGACCCGATCAACTCGTTTCATGTCCATGCCAACTTCTTCGATTACTATGATCATGGCACGACGCTGGTGCCCACCCACCGCATCATCGACACGGTGATGCTGTGCCAGGCGCAGCGCGGCATCATCGAGATGTCCTTTGCCGAGCATGAACCCGGCATCTACATGTTTCACGCCCACCAGTCGGAGTTCGCGGAACTCGGCTGGATGAGCCACTTCGAGGTGGTGTGATGGCTGGCGGACGCATCTGGCTCGCTCTTCCCGCCGCGGTTCTGGTGCTGATCGTGGCGCTGCTGCTCATCTGGCGGCCACTTGATGGATTGTCGCAAGGCGCGCCTCCGGTCGAAGAGGGGGCCATCGAAGGGGTGCGGCTGTCGCCCGGCCTGATCTCGCTCGATGTCCGCACCGATGGTTCCGAGCCGGTGGTTATCGCGCAGGTCCAGGTCGATACCGCCTACCGCCTGTTCAGCGCAACGCCGGCCCCTACCGGCACACGCCTCAACCTGACACGCATCGACATTCCCTATCCGTGGATCGACGGCGAAGCGCATCACATCGCCCTCGTTACCTCGACCGGCGCCATCATCGATCATTCGATCGAGGTTGCGACCGCAACCCCGGGGCTGACGGGCAAGTCACTCTGGCTCCTGGCGGCGGTTGGGTTGCTGCTCGGCGCCGTGCCGGTGGCGACCGGGCTTCTAGCCTGGCCAGCCATGCGCTCGCTGTCAGGCTCAACCATGAGTTTTCTGCTGGCGTTGACCATCGGGCTCCTGGCCTTCCTGTTGATCGACACCATCGGCGAAGGCCTCGAGGCGGCGGCCGAAACCATCGGGCGATTGCGTGGCACGGTACTGTTCTGGGTGGTGCTTGCCATCACCACACTGGTGTTGCTGGCGGCGGGCCGGGCCAAGGGCGCGGCGCCGGAGGGCTTGCGATTGGCCTTCTTCATCGCGCTCGGCATCGGGCTGCACAACTTCGGCGAGGGCCTGGCGGTCGGTGCGGCGCTGGCCAGCGGCTCGGCGGCGCTGGCGACTTTTCTGGTCATCGGCTTCGCCATCCACAATGTCACCGAGGGCATCGGCATCGCGGTGCCTATCGCCGAGGAAAAACCGCGCCTCGTGCAATTCGCCGGCCTCGCCGCGCTGGCCGGATTGCCCGCGATTCTGGGAACGGTGCTCGGCACGCAAGCCGTCAGTCCCCTGTGGATTGCCATTTGCTTCGGCATTGCCGCTGGTGCCATCCTGCAGGTGATCATCGAGGTCGGCGCACTGCTGCTGCGCCGCTCAGGGCCACGGCACTGGCTGTCGCCGCCGGTCGCGGCAGGCGTCAGCGCCGGGCTGGCCATCATGTATGGAACAGCGCTGCTTGTTTGAGGCATCCGATAGCGCGGTGGACAGCAATGTACCGCTGAAAGCTGCGCTGGCGCAACCGTCCGGCTGGCGCCGCCAACGCGGCGAACCATCGCTAGCCGATGTCTTCCGTTCCATCCATGTCAACCGCTCGGGCTCAACCTGGCGGCGCGCCCTGGCGTTCATCGGTCCCGGCTATCTCGTGTCAGTAGGCTATATGGACCCCGGCAACTGGGCGACGTCGATTGCCGGGGGCGCGCAGTTCGGTTACGCGCTGCTGGCTGTTGCGCTGATGTCGAACATCATGGCGATCATCTTGCAAAGCTTGTGCGCCAGGCTGGCCATCGGGTCGGGGCGCGATCTGGCGCAGGCCTGCCGCGATGCCTTCCCGCGGCCAGTCGCGTGGATTTTGTGGCTCTTCGCCGAGGTGGCGATCATCGCCACTGACATTGCCGAGGTGGTAGGCACCGCCATCGGCCTCAACCTGCTGTTCGGCATTCCGCTGGAACTTGGCGTCATCATCACGGCGCTCGATGTGTTCATCATTCTGTGGCTGCAACGGCTGGGCTTCCGCTGGATCGAGGCCTTCATCATAGCACTTCTGGGCGTGATCTTCGTGTGCTTCTTCTTCCAGATCGCGCTGGCCGATCCGGACTGGCGCGGTGTCATCCTCGGCTTCGCGCCGACCGTCGAAATCGTCAAGAATCCGGCCATGCTATATCTGGCGCTGGGCATCATCGGGGCCACGGTGATGCCGCATAATCTCTATCTCCATTCCGGCATCGTGCAGACCCGCGACTATGGGGAGAGCTTGCCGGAAAAGCGCGAGGCGCTGCGCTTTGCCACGTGGGATTCAACTTTGGCGCTGATGTTCGCGCTCCTCGTCAATGCCTCGATCCTGATTCTCGCCGCCGCCACTTTCCACAAGTCCGGCCAAACTACGGTGACCGATATCGGCGAAGCGCATGCGATGCTGGCGCCATTGGTCGGCTCGCTGATGGCGCCGAAGCTGTTTGCCATCGCGTTGCTGTGCTGCGGCCTCAATTCGACGGTGACCGCCACGATGGCGGGGCAGATCGTCATGGAGGGTTTTCTCAATATCCGGCTTCCCGCCTGGATGCGGCGGCTCATCACAAGGATGATCGCCATCGTGCCGGCGGCGGGCGTCACCATCTGGTATGGTGCCGAAGGCACCGGGTTGCTGCTGATCCTCAGCCAGGTGGTGCTGGCCTTCCAGCTGCCCTTCGCCATCGTGCCGCTGGTGATGTTTACCCGCGACAAGGCCAAGATGGGCCGTCTCGTGGCACCACTGTGGCTAACGCTGGTAGCGGGTGTCATCGCCGCCATCATCATCGCGCTGAACATGAAGCTGTTGTGGGATATCGCTACGGGGTAGGGTGCTGTTGCCGCGCGCCCGGAAACGGCCTATCTGTGGTGTCCGAGGTTGAGAACTCATGGGCAAGATTGAGATTGATAGTTTGGACGACCGGGTCATTGAAGGGCTCAGGGCGCGGGCGCGCATTCATGGGCGGAGCCTCGAAGACGAGATCCGTGCTCTGTTGTCGCAACATGTCTTGCTTTCGTCGGCCGAGCGGGTTGCAATCGCCGACCGTATCCGCGCCATGACACCTAAGGGTGTCACGCAGACCGACAGCACCGATATGATACGGGAGATCAGGGACGGCCGTGCTCCTCGTGATTGATGCGAGTGCCCTTATCAAGGCATTCGTCGAAGAACAAGGTTCGGCCGAAGCGCGGCAGTTTCTTGCTGCGCCGTTTACGCTGGTGGCACCGGGTCATGCGATAGGGGAGTGTGCTGAGGTTCTTGCCCGCAAGATTGCGAAGGCCGAACTGAACAAGGCCCAAGCCATGGAAGCGATCGCTGCGATCAGGCAGTCAGTCGGCTTCATTGCGCCCGATGAACTTATCGAGTTGGCGGTGGACATTGCGATAGCAAGCGGTGTCAGCGTCTATGATTCTCTTTATGTTGCGGCAGCACGCAGGCTGAATTGCCGGATGGTGACAGCCGATGCCCGCCTCACTCGCAAGATGGGCGCTACTGAGGATGCGAATCTGCTGATCAACCTAGGCTCGACAAACGGCTAACGGTTGTTGGGTTGCATCCACCTTGCAGTCTTTCTCATCCTCCCCTAAACGCCCGCCATGAACGACCGCATCCTGATCGTCGACTTCGGTTCTCAAGTCACCCAGCTCATTGCGCGGCGCATCCGCGAGGCTGGCGTGTACTCGGAAATCGTGCCCTTTCAATCCGCCGAAAATTCTTTGGACTGGCCGGGGCTCAAGGGCATCATCCTGTCGGGAAGCCCGGCTTCGGTTCACGACACGAATTCACCGCGCGCGCCCGAGCGGGTGTTCACCCGCGGCCTGCCAGTGCTCGGCATCTGCTATGGTGAGCAGACGATGTGCGCGCAGCTGGGTGGCTCGGTCGCGGGTTCGGATCACCGCGAGTTCGGCAAGGCCTTTGTCGAAGTGAAAGAGCCTAACGCGCTGTTCGATGGCGTGTGGGAAAAGGGCGAACGCCATCAGGTGTGGATGAGTCACGGCGACCGGGTCACCGCCATTCCGCCGGGCTTCAAGGTGGTGGCCACCAGCGAAGGAGCACCCTTCGCTGCCATTGCCGACGAGCACCGCCAGTTCTACGCCACACAGTTCCACATGGAGGTCGTCCACACGCCGGATGGCGCCAAGCTGCTCAAGAATTTCGCGCGCCAGATCTGCGGCGCACGCGGCGATTGGTCGATGGCGCATTTCAAGACCGAGATGATCCACAAGATCAAGAAACAGGTGGGTTTCGAGCGGGTGATCTGCGGGTTGTCGGGCGGCGTTGATTCCGCTGTCACCGCGGTGTTGATCAACGAGGCCATCGGCGAACAGCTGACCTGCATCTTCGTCGATCACGGGCTCATGCGGCTGAACGAGGCAGACGAGGTCGTGCGGCTGTTCCGCGAGGCCTATAATATTCCGCTGGTGCATGTCGATGCCTCGAAGCAATTCCTCGGCGAGTTGGCGGGTGTCACCGATCCCGAGAAGAAGCGCAAGATCATTGGCAAGCTGTTCATTGACGTATTCGAGGCGGAGGCCCGCAAAGTGGGGGGTGCCGCCTTTCTGGCGCAGGGCACGCTCTATCCCGATGTCATCGAAAGCGTGTCGTTCACCGGCGGGCCATCGGTGACGATCAAGTCGCACCACAATGTCGGCGGATTGCCGGAACGCATGAACCTGAAGCTCGTCGAACCGTTGCGCGAGCTTTTCAAGGATGAAGTGAGATTGCTCGGCCAAGAGCTTGGATTGCCAGCACATTTCGTTGGCCGCCATCCGTTCCCGGGGCCCGGCCTGGCGATCCGCATCCCGCATGATGACGTGACGGTGGAAAAGCTCGACATCCTGCGCAAGGCCGACGCGATCTATCTCGACGAAATCCGCAATGCCGGACTCTATGACGCCATCTGGCAGGCCTTCGCGGTGCTGCTCCCCGTGCGCACCGTTGGCGTGATGGGTGACGGCCGCACCTATGACCGCGTGCTGGGGCTGCGCGCCGTGACGTCCACCGACGGCATGACGGCCGAAAGTTATCCCTTCGACCACGCCTTCCTGGCCCGCGTCTGCACCCGCATCATCAACGAGGTGCGGGGTGTCAGCCGCGTGGTCTATGATGTCACGAGCAAGCCGCCGGGGACCATCGAATGGGAATGAAACAGCATGGCTAGGGACGTTTCGAAGGCAAGCGGGCAGGGCAGTGGCGCCGAGGCGAAATCCATACGCCGAAATGCGAAGTCCGCCGCCAAGCCGGCCAACGAACCCAAACTCTCGCGCAGCCATGCGCCATCAGGAGTTTCGCCGGTGGACTGGCAGCGCGCCTTGCGCCGCCAGTTCGGCCGCGAGCAGGCTTTCGGGCTTGAAAATTTGGGCAGCGAACCGCTGTTCTCCGAATTTCGGATCAGCAATCCCACGTCGAAATCCAGCTACCGCGTCGCGATTCGCGGTATGGGACCGGGTGGAAATTACTGTTCGTGCGCCGATTACACCACGAGCGAACTCGGCACCTGCAAACATATCGAATTCACCCTCGCCCGGTTACAGAAAAAACGCGGCGCCCGAAAAATTCTGGAGCGCGGCTACCAACCGGCGTTTTCCGAACTCTACCTGCGCAATGAAGGCCGGCGCAGCGTGCATTTTCACGCCGGCACCGATTGCCCGCCGGAGGTGAATCAGGCGGCCGCCCTTTTGTTTGATGCGTCCCGCAACGGGCTGCTGCCGGATGTGCGGTTTGGCGAACTGGAACAATTTGTCGCCGTGGCTGCGAAGAGCGGTCACGAATTGCGCGCCTATGACGACGCGCTCGATTTTGTCGCCGGGCGGCGCGACGCTGACCGCCGGACGCTGATGCTGGACAAATTGTTCCCGCGCGGGGCCGCCGATCCCAAGTTGACGGGCCTTCTCAAGGTTCCACTCTATACCTATCAGGCCGAGGGTGCATTGTTCGCGGTGCGGGCAGGCCGCGCGCTGATCGGCGACGACATGGGATTGGGCAAGACCATCCAGGCGATTGCCGCGGCCGAGATTCTGGCCAAGCATTTTGGCGTCGCCAAAGTGCTGGTGATCTGCCCGACCTCGCTCAAATACCAGTGGCAAAGCGAAATCGCGCGTTTCACCGGGCGGCAGGGCGACAATGCGTCACGCGTGATGGCGGGCGGACGCGCGCAGCGGCTGAAAGACTATGCCATGGACGGTTTCTGCAAGATCACCAACTACGAAAAACTCAAACCCGATCTCGATCTGATCGCCGCCTGGGCGCCGGAACTGGTGATTGTCGATGAAGCGCAACGGGTGAAGAACTGGAACACCATCGCGGCGCACGCCTTGAAACGCATCGATAGCCCATATGCCATCGTACTCACCGGCACGCCCTTGGAAAACAAGCTGGAGGAACTGATTTCCATTGTCCAGTTCGTCGATCAGCACCGGCTGGGGCCGACCTGGAAACTTTTGCACGAGCATCAGGTCAAGGACGAAGCGGGCCGCGTCACCGGCTACACCGGATTGGAGAAGATCGGTAAGACGCTGGCGCCGGTGATGATCCGCCGCCGCAAAGCGCAAGTGCTGCGGCAATTGCCGAGCCGCACCGACCAAAACGTACTGGTGCCGATGACCGAAATGCAAATGACCTATCACCAGGAAAATGCCGACATCGTGGCGAGTATCGTCAAGCGCTGGCGGCGGACTCGGTTCATCTCGGACAAGGATCAGCGGCGGTTGACCTGCGCTTTGCAGAACATGCGCATGTCGTGCAACAGCACCTATCTGCTCGACCGGGAAACCGATCATGGCGTCAAGGCCGACGAACTGGCAGCCCTGTTCGACGATCTGTTTGTCGAGCCCGAGGCCAAGGCCGTGGTATTTTCGCAATGGACCCGGACCCACGACATCGTCATCCGCCGGCTCGACGCACGCGATCTGGGCTATGTCAGTTTCCACGGCGGCGTGCCATCGGAAAAACGGCCAGCCCTGGTTGAGCGGTTTCGCGACGACCCCACCTGCCGCGTGTTCCTGTCGACCGATGCCGGCAGCACCGGCCTCAATCTGCAGCATGCATCGACGCTCATCAACATGGACCTGCCGTGGAACCCGGCGGTCCTCGAACAACGCATCGCGCGCATCCACCGAATGGGCCAGAAACACCCGGTGCGGATCGTCAACTTCGTGTCCAAGGGTACCATCGAGGAGGGCATGCTTTCGGTGCTGGCGTTCAAGCGCTCTCTGTCGGCGGGCATTCTCGACGGCGGCAGCGGCGAGATATCGCTCGGTGGTTCGCGTCTCGCCCGCTTCATGAAGGACGTGGAAAACGTCACCGGCAACATGGGCGAGGGTGAGGCGGTGACGACGGCCGAGGAAGCGGGAAACATCGCCGCAACCGCAGAGACAACATCGGTGGGGGACACCAA
Source organism: Hyphomicrobiales bacterium (assembly GCA_031431065.1). Taxonomy (GTDB): domain Bacteria; phylum Pseudomonadota; class Alphaproteobacteria; order Rhizobiales; family Aestuariivirgaceae; genus Aestuariivirga. The sequence goes on from JANPCS010000419.1 coordinate 8,168, forward strand.
CGAAGCCGCTGCCGCGGTGCCGGCAGCACAGCCGCAGGCACAAAGATCAGCGCCTAACGAGGCACCGCCGGATCCGTGGCAGGCCCTGATGCAGGCCGGCGTGCAATTCGCCGCTGCATTGGCGTCGGCCAACGATCCCAGCGCGCCGGCCCATCCCTGGATTGAACGCGATCCAGCCAGCGGAGCACAAAATCTCAAGATACCGCTGCCGCCACCCGAAACGGCCAAGCAGCTGGCCAATGCGCTTTCGGCGCTGGCCGACAGCTTGCGGGGCAAGACTGCTTGAATGGCGGTGGATTTGGGCGACCGCCAGCGAGGCAAAGACCAGATCCTCGTCGGTTTGCTCGCTCATCCACGTGAGAAGGGACTCCGACGGCGCCGGCCAAGGGAGTGCGCCAGAGCGCGGTCAGAATGCCGCCTATGACGCCGACGCACCGATGTCGGGCGCGACCTTCAATCGCGTCACTTATGCTGTGGTCGATCGGGCGAAGAATGGAGAGGCTGCCGTTGGAGCGTTTCGCGGCCCACGATCTTCGTCGCACCGGCTCAACACTGCTCAACGAGCTTGGCTTCAACAGCGACTGGATCGAGAAGTGCCTCGCTCATCGGCCTTGAAAAAGTAATTGGGGGCGGGACCGTACTTGATCCATGAATTCTCGATGATGTTAACGAGTTCAAGCATCCACGATGCGCTGAAAATCGTAAAATGGAGGTGACGATTATAGCTTGCGAAGAATGCTTATCCGGCTGTCATGCGTTGACCTGCGCCCTGCAGATGCAACAGCATTGCATGTCCTGCCGCATCCGGATCGCGCGCTGCGATCGCCTGAACGATATTCAGATGCTCTTGCAGCGTGATGGCCTTGATGTTGGGATTCTTGCTTTC
>JANPCS010000420.1:0-4646 GCA_031431065.1 Hyphomicrobiales bacterium
GGATGGGGGCCTTCGCCCGGGGCACCGGCCCCACCCGCTCGCTGGCGCTCGCCGCACTCCCCGCTTCGCGAAGAGGGATGAAGATGGCGCAGCGCCGATAGAACTTCAGAGATGACTGGGGCCAGAGTCATGGCCGGTTGGGCGAGATCGTTGCGCCAGCAGGTGGGATCGGCGGGATCGGCGATTGGGTGGCCGAAACTCTGCCCCGGTTGCAGTGCAAGTTGACGGAAGACGGCGGGCGTGGGCACGGTGGCCAACGGGTTGACGAGGATGGCGTGCAGCGGCTTGAAACCGGCGAGCGGTGTGATGCGCTCGCCGATGCCTTGCGTGCGGCAAGCCTGGCCTGCGAGGCATACCGGCACATCGGCACCGAGCTTCAGCGCCGCCGCCATGATCCCGTCATCGAGACCAGCGATGCCAGCGATCTTGAGGAATCCCCGCATGGCTGCTGCGGCATTGGCCGAGCCGCCGCCGATACCCGAGGCCACCGGCAGGTTTTTCACCAGATGCACGGCGACGGGCGGCAGGGACTTGCCGCGTGACTTGGCGATTTCCATCACCGCAGAGTGCGCCTTGGCGATGATATTTTCGGAGGGAGCGGGAAGTGCCGCGGCGAAGGGGCCTTCCGCTGTCATCGCGAAAGCCGGGGCGGGAGCGAACTTCAACTCATCGCCGGCATCGGCAAAGGCGATGATCGAATCGAGATCGTGATAGCCATCGGCGCGGCGGCCGAGCACGTGCAGCGCCAGGTTGATCTTGGCGCCGGCCCTTTCGCCGAAGGGTTCGAACATCACCCGTTGTTCTGGTTTGTACCGTTCTGCACCGGTTTCACTGGAACCTCGTCAGCGAGGCCATCCTTGAGCTTGCCTTCGATGCGCTTCAGGTCATCGGGCTCGGGCTTGTTGTCCTTGGCGTGCTGCCACTGGAACCTGGCCTCGAGCCTGCGGCCAACGCGCCAATAGGCGTCGCCCAGATGTTCGGCGATAATCGGGTCAGCGGGGAGCAGTTCCACGGCGCGCTCGACGTTGACGACCGCCTGCTCGTAGTCGCCCAACTGGAAATAGGCCCAGCCCAAGCTGTCGATGATGTAGCCGTCATTGGGCTTCAGCTCGACGGCCTTCTTCACCATGGCCAAGGCTTCGGTCAGGTTGATCTTCTTCTCGATCATCGAGTAGCCGAGATAGTTGAGGACCATCGGCTCGTTGGGCGAGATTTCAAGGGCGCGGCGGAAGTGCTTCTCCGCCATGTCCCATTGCTTCAGGCGCTCATAGGAAATGCCCGCGTAGTAATAGACCCGCCAGTTGCCGGGAGTCTGACCGCCGATCAAGGCGATGGCGCTGTCATAGGTCCTGGCGGCGTTGGCATAGTCCTCGTTGTTGCGGTAGAGGTTGCCGAGCGTCACGATGGCATCGAAGTTCTTCGGGTCGCGGGCGATCAGTTCCTTGAGCTTGACCTGGGCTTCGTCACGGCGGTCGAGACGCTGCAGGCTGACGGCGACTTCCATCTCGGCGTTGATGCGCAAGGGCGAATCGCGTGGAACCTGCTCATAGACCTCGATTGCTTCACTATAGAGGCGCATGTCCTCGTAGGTGTCGCCCAGCAGGGTCAGCATCACCGGCTTGTCGGCACCGAAGGACAGGGCGAGCCTGGCATAGAGCAGCGCCACATCGATGCTCTGCTCGTCGGTCATCGAGGTGGCGAGCGAGAACAGCGCTTCGGCAGCGCCAGCGGCTGGCGTTGCGACGAAGGCCTGCGGTTTCACAGCCTTTTCGGCATTGGCCAGGGCTGCGGCAATCAGCGGATTGTCGTCACCGCCATCGATGAAGCTGCGATACATCTTGATCGCGTCAGGGCCACGGCCATTGCGCTCGAGGAAGTTGCCATAGGCCTGGACGACGCGCAGCGAGGTACCGGCATCTTCATAGGCCTTGCGGTAAGAGGCCTCGGCGCGGATGGAGTTGCCGAGATAGTCGGAAATGAGGCCGGAATGGAAGGCCTTGAAATTGGCAAAGCTCTCATTCACGTCGAGCTGATCCAGGGCCTTCAGGGCGAGATTGAGTTCGCCCTCGCCGGCATGGGCCCAGGCGGTCAGCAGCGATGAGGTCAGCTCGCCCACCGGCGTATAGGCGGCGGCCTGGAAATTCTTGCGAGCCTCGGCATAGTGCCGGGCGCGGAAATCCCGCAGGCCGAGCACAATGCGGGCCATGCGCTGCTGGCTGTTGAAACCCAGGACACGGGTGGCGAATTCCTCTGCCTCAGCCAGATTGCCTTGCGACAATTCGAGCAGGAAGATGCGCTCGATGAGCAAGGGATTGGCGGCATCGGCTATCAGCGCGTCGCTCAGAAAGCCGGAGGCCAGGTCATTGTCTCTAAGCTTGGCGGCGGAACGGCCGGCCAGATAGCTGCCGGCGAAGGTGCCTTCGGCACGGTCATAGGCTTGAGCATTTGCTGAAGAAAGCGGGCCTGCCAACAGGGCGGCCACGGCGGCGCGAAGGAGAAGTCCCGTCATCAAATCCCAATTCTCCAGAAGGCCGGCTCGGTACCGGCATGTTTCGACTCTTCGGGCCAAAATGCGGTGTTTTTGCGATGGCCGCAACAGCAAAAGGCACCCCCCTGCTAAGAGGAGCGCCTTTGGCCTTGAGATCGAACGGGTGTTACTGTGTCACCGCCACCTTGGCGCTTTGCCGGAGGGGGGCTGGCTCGTCGAGATTGGTCGCGCCATAGTCGAGATTGACATAGAGCGTCGCGTTGCCGCTCATGTATAGTGTGTTGGTGATCATCGGGAAATAGCCGGAGTTGGCGTTCATGTCACCGTTTGCCGTGACACTCAGTCCTTGTGTCGGGGCATAGTAACCGCCGATGATGTCAACATCGCCATTGTTCTGTGAACTGATTGAGTTGGGCGACGTTGGCACTGTGGCGCGATTCTGCAGAATGGCCCAGCCGCGATAGGCGTAGGTCGGGTCGCCGACCGCACTGTTCAACTTGTTGGGGCCGGTCACCTTGAGCGTGGCGCCAGACGCGATGGTGATATTGCTCGCGGCGCCGGTCAGGTAAATGATCGTGCCCTGGGTTGCCAGGATCTTGGATCCGGCATCGAGAGCCAGATCGCCATTGTTGAATATGTAGATGCCCTTCTGCAAGGTGATCGTGGCGTGGGTCTTGCCTTCGATACCGCCGCAATAGGTGCCGGGCGGCAGGGTCCGGGCTTCACTCTTGACGAAGGCGCCAGCGGCCGTCAGTTTTGATCCGCTGCCGGAAGATGGCAGGCCCGCGGTGGCGGCCGTGATGCAGGCTGCGGGTGCCGGCAGGACCATGGAGGCATAGGGATCGCTCACAAGGCTGCAGCCGCCCTTCGGATTGGGGGTGAAGCCTGAACCGGCCCAGCCGCCACGGGCGCAGAACGAGGTCGCATAGGCCTCGGCACTGCCCCAGGTGCGGATCGCCACAGTGGCGTTGGAATTGGCGTGAACGGCGCAGCTCGCCATGAATTCCGAGTTGCCATTGAAACTGATGGCCTCGGTCAGCGTCGGATGCATGGAGATCAGGCAGCGATAGGAGTCCGAACTGAAGCCAACTTTGGCATGGACCGACAGGCTGATGTCCTTGGACGAGGAATCGCCTGCCGCACTGGCGCCGCCGTCGCCGCCGATTTCGGCGCTGCTCTTCAGGCCGTTCAGAACATTGATGAAGGAGCCCTTGACCTTGGCATTGATTTGAATGTCGACGGTATTGGGACCAGTGGTAACCTCCGGTGCGCCAACCAGTTCCACATCCGAGACCTTGGCCACCGACGCCGTGATAAACTTGCTCGCAATGGCCGAGCGCGCCGCGAGCTGCTGGGCGGTGGTGCCGGTGACGTTCTTGGCCGAGGCGGCGGCCAGAGCGGCTGCATCCGCCACTTGCTGCAGCTCCTGAGCGGAGCGCGAGGCGCGCATGTAATCGACCGCCAGGCCAACGCTGGCAATCATCGGGATTGCGGCCAGAGAGGCAATCAGCGTCATGTTCCCGCCGGTCGACCGGAGATACTTGCCGAGTGGCTTGCGGATGGCCGCGGCTTTGAGCACTGAAAACATGAGGAACAATCCTTTTATTGCAGGTAACTACGCTCACTTTTGCAGCACGCGAGTTATCGCGGTGTTGCCAAGATCGGAGCAGTTTTATGAAACAGCCGCTTACCGGCTTAGAGTGACCGGAAATTGCGGGATTGGTTACTGACTCAATAATCGAATCCGCTCGATTTCATCCGGCGTGCCCCGTATCATTACATGTTCGGGTAGTTCGGCCCTTCGCCGCCCTGCGGCACCACCCAGTTGATGTTCTGCGACGGGTCCTTGATATCGCAAGTCTTGCAGTGGACGCAGTTCTGGTGGTTGATCTGGAAGCGCGGGGCTTTGCCGTCCTCTTTGACCACTTCATAGACGCCGGCCGGGCAATAGCGCTGGGCGGGCTCGTCCCAGGTGGGGAGGTTGACGCCGATCGGGATATCCTCGCTCTTCAGCGTCAGGTGGACTTTCTGGTCTTCCTCGTGATTGGTGGCGGAGAAGGCGACATTGGTCAGCCGGTCGAATGAAATGATGCCGTCGGGCTTCGGGTAGTCGATGGGCTTTGATTCAGAGGCCGGCTTCAGTGTGGCGTAATCCGGC
>JANPCS010000421.1:0-6165 GCA_031431065.1 Hyphomicrobiales bacterium
CGGCGCGCGCCAGAAGCTGCGCCAGCAGCGGCCTTGGCCCCCAGTGATAGGTCATCACCAGCCTCGTGCCGCCAGCCTCCGGCGTCAGTTGCGCCGTCATCTTCAACAGCTGGTTGTTGGCCGACTGGCCATCCATACCGGCCCGGTCGATCTCAAGATAGGTGGGCTTTTCGCGGCGTACAACCCTGAACAGCGCCTGCGAGGATTGCACGGCGCCCGCCGCCAGCGGCGTCACGAAATCCAGCCGGTAAGTGTTCGTTTTGGCGTCGACCAGCGTCGAGGTCACCTTGGTGCGTTGCCAGCGCTGGTTTTCGCCTTCGGTGAAATCGACCAGCGCAAACACCTTTTCCGGTGCCGCCTTGATCAGCACCGAGGCGCGGGGCGTCACCCGCGAGCGGAATCCGAGCAATGCAAGCAGTAGCAGAATGAACGGCAGTTCAGTCCCTGCATTGCTGATGAAGTCTGGAATCACCCTTTGGCCCCTTGATCCTGACTCACCCTGTCAGGTGGCCCCTTCTATCGAAGGCCATCCACCAGAGAAAGAGGATAATCCAAAATGACCAGCCAGCCGACGCATTGCATCGAAGTCGTCGTCTATAGAGTAAAGTCGTCACCCGCCGCTGCCGCTGCCCGCCGCTCCGCGAGGCCACATATCGAGGCCTTCCCCGGCTTCTTAGGCTGGCAGGCGCTCACCTCCAGCGAAGACCCCCTGACCTTCACCGACATCGTCACCTGGGCCAGCCTCGCCGACGCCAAGGCGGCGGGAGAAAAGCTAATGGCCGACCCGCACTGCCAGCCCTTCATGGCCGAGGTCGCCGAAGTGGTGAGTATGGGGCATTATGAGTGAGAGATGGTAAACCTCACCACACTCTCCCCATCGGCGGGCTTGACCCGCCGAACCGGACTTTCCGCGGCTTCCACCGTTGAACGTCGGAGTGGCCTGGTCAAAAGCCCGACCCAGACTACTCCCTGATGCAATAGTACAACGCCACAAACGGTGGCATGGTGTTGTGGGGCTGGTCGCCACCAGAGGGTTCGCTTTCGCCAACAACCTGAATAAGTTGGTTTCCCATCGCTGACCAGTTCGGATATTTTCCGTCGCCACCCTTTCCTTGAGTCCTTCTAATGCCATGCTGATGTGCCGGCATCTCAGTTACTGTAAGTCGATGAAGTTCTTCGCCACCGACGGCCTTCGCGGCATCATCATTTAAAGAAGGATGGTCTGTGAGTTCCGCGCCATTCATGTCCTTGTTGGAGTTGTTACCCGCGCCAACGATAAACCTACCACCTGCTTCATCGAAGATTTTCCAACCTGATGGACATTTTCCTTCTTTTTCCGAAGTATTGAACGCGGATATCATGCCGGAAGGAAAAGCGGGAGTTCCTACCAACGCCGCAATTCCTGTCTTGAATTCTGCGTTCTTAGCTAGCTCGGCAACAATATTAGAAGTCGCATTTTTTAGATCGGAGAGTGCGCTTACCACTTCCTTCGACCGATCAAGTTGGGCCTTTGCTGCGGTAACGCTCGCTAAGAGTTCTGCGGCTTCCTTATAAATTGACTGCGCTTGTATCAGATTTTTTCCACTAACAAAGATAGCATTTGCAAGTGCTGTTTGTGCTTCGATGGCATCTGAAACCGTTTTCTTCTGGAGGTCTACGATGTAAGAGATAGGCAGTTTCGCGTCGACCGCTTGCAGCACAATTCTGTCGATTTGTTGATTAATACGGTCGTTGATAAAGCTATAAATTCCTCCGACAATTGGAATCTCATTATCGCGCCGAAGTAGCGCAAAGTCCAGTCAAATTTGCCGTAACGTCCCCCATTCCTCCAGCGCCACCGCGAGCCCCTTCGGCGCCACGGTCAGCAGGCGCTTGTCGGCGGTGATGACGGTTCCGCCGATCCGTCTGGCCACGACAAGGTAGAGGCAATCGAAGATCGGATGACTGAGATCAAGTGCAAGATCGAGCGCATCACGAAGGAGGTCTTCGTCCGCGTGCCAAACCTCGACGAGCGCTGGAAGCCGATCGCCAGCCATTTCCACAACCGCCCGGTCAATGAGTTTCTTGCGCCAATTCTTCCACGCCGCATTGATCGTTTCGACCGCCAGAAAGCGCGGCGCGTGCAGTTTCGCACCCGATACTAGCAACTGCTCCGCCAGATCGGAATCGACTTCGGGTACAAACCACTTGAGCGCGACACTGGCATCGACCACAAATTCCGTCACTCCAATCCCTCACGCCGCTCCTCGGTGGAAAGGGAAGGCACAAGGCTTTTCGTTCGCGAGCGGATATCACGCGACAGAGCGACTTTTTCCTCAGGGGTTAGCCGCCGGCAGGAATTGAGAATGTCACGTACTTCCTGTTCCAGAGACGTGCCTTTGACGCGAGCCCGCGCCTTCAGCGTGTCGATCGCGGCATCATCGACATTCCGTACCAATATCTGTCCCATTGAATCAACTCCATGATATCACTTCTGATAGCACGAAACTGGCTGCACCTCAACCCCGCTTGCGCAGCCGCTTGGCATTGGCCTTCACCTTGCGCGAGGCCGGCGCCATCGCCGCCTGCGCCAGGTCGCTGGCTGCGTCCTGGCTCTGCTGCGAAGTCCACAGCCACCACGGCCTGAACGATTGCTTGAGGAATTCAGCCTGCATCGCCATCACGCCCTCGGCAAAGGCCACGTGCTTCTCGACGATCATCCCGGCAATCGCCTTGTTTCCGGCAGGCGTCGGCGCCAGGATGCCCCTCCAGAACACTGGCAAGCGGTGCGCCAGGGTTTCGGCAGTGGCCGCCGCCACGTCGAACGGCGAATGGCGTTTGCGGGCCATCAGCCAAGTCCATTTGATTTCATCATATCAGCGCTTCGACTTCTTCTTCCTGGACTTCTTCGCTTCGTCGCGGCGTACGGGACCGATGACCGATTGCGCGTCGTTCTCGTTCAGGTCGTCCGGCTGCTTGCCATAGGTCTTGAACCGCGCCAGCACGGTGGTCATCTGGGTCTCGTTCAGCAACACGGGCTTTCCGGCCAATAGTGCCGCCCAGTATTGGTGGCTGATAGCCTCCACTTCACCGGCCCGCCACAGGGCCTTGGCAAGATCGTTGCCGAAAGCGATCTGGCCGTGATTGCCAAGGAGGCAGGCGGAGCGGTCCTCCAGCGCCTTCAGCATGGCGTCGGACAGCGCCTGCGTGCCGTATTCGGCATAGTCCGAGCAGCGGATCGACGTGCCGCCACCGATGCCGATCATGTAGTGGAAGGCCGGAATGTCTTTGCGCAGGCAGGCCAAGGCCGTGGCATAGATCGAGTGGGTGTGAACCACCGCATTGGCTTCCGCCCGATGCTTCAGAATGTCCATGTGCATGCGCCACTCGGTCGATGGCAGGTACCCGCCCAGGTAGCCGCCCTCGAAATCCATCTCGACCACGTGTTCCGGCTTCATCCTGTGATAGGGAATACCCGATGCGGTAATGAGGAAACCTTCATCCGTCCGTACACTGACGTTTCCGGAAGTCCCCTGGTTGATGCCCTCCTCGTTCATCTTGAGGCAGGTGGCGATGACGGCCTTGCGCAGATCGGGGTATTTCAGCTTGGGCATTTCAGCTTTCCATGTCAGGTCAATGAACTGCGGCTATAGACTGGCCCTCATGTCACATTCAAGTGGCCACCGGCAATTGACGCCCATGCGCTGAATGCGCGAGACTGCTACTTTTGAAGCCCGGAATGCAGAATGCCCAGCACCAAGCCACGCGGCATCGCGGTTGTCGATGCCGGATACACCAACTCCAAAGTCGCCCTGTTTTCGCCCCTGGGTAAGATGCTGGCCGAACATAAGGTGGCGAGCCGCCATGTCGCGGGGCCGCCTTACCGCCATATCGATCCCGAACCGCTGCTGGTGCTATGCCGCAAAGCCCTGCCGGCGCTGGACCGAATTCTTCCTATTGATGCCATCGTGCCTTGTGCGCATGGCGCTGCCATGGCCTGCGTCGATGCGGCGGGCGGGCTGGCATTGCCGGTGATGGACTATATCTCGCAGCCGCCGACGGAGATCGTTGAAGCCTATCGCAAGATCGCCCCAAAATTCGAGGAAACCTATTGCACCCTGCTGCCGATGGCGCTGACCCACGGACTTCAGCTCTTCTGGCAGGCGCAGGCGTTCCCAGGGGATATTGCCAGGGCGAAAACGCTCATGCCGTGGATCCAATATGTCGGATTCCGGTTGTCGGGCGAGGCCGTGACGGAAATCTCCTCAATGTCATGCCAGACACATCTGATGGACACCCGCACCCAGCAACTCTCCTCGCTGGTGCGAGGACAAGGCTGGTCGCACCTGTTTCCGCGCATGGCAAAGGCCTGGGAGACGATCGGGCACCTGCAGCCGGAATTCCGCGGCAGCGGATTCCGCGGTGAGGGCCGCATGCTGGCGGGCGTTCATGATTCAACCGCCAATTTCATGCGCTATGTCTGCGCCGGGCTCGGCCGATTTACGCTGGTCTCGACTGGCACCTGGAGCATCAGCTTTGATCCCTCGACGGAACTGAGCCAACTGGTGGAGGCCCGCGACACCAACACAAACACCGATGTACTGGGCCGAACCGTCGCCTGCAGCCGCTTCTTTGGCGGCAAGGAATTCGAGATCCTATCGGGCGGCGCACCGGCTGAATTGTCCTCGCTCACAACCGTGGAGTTGCTCGTCGCGCGCGGCACAAGGGTCTTGCCATCGATGACAGACTCAGGCGGACCGGTTCCCGGCAAAGGCGGCAAAGGCAGGATCGAAGGGCCGCTGCCTCGCGATGACAACGAGCGGGTCTCGCTTGCGGTTCTCTATTGCGCCCAGATGGTCTCGGAACAGCTCGATGCCATAGCTTCCCGCCACGACATCATCGTCGATGGACCGTTTTCACAGAATACAGTCCTGCTACAAGTGCTGGCGCAGCTGCGGCCCGATCAGCGGGTGCTGGCCTCCGACCTGCGCGATGGCACGACGGCTGGTGCCGCTGCGTTGGCCCTCATCGATGACGGCCGGCTTCCCACCATCGGGCTGGATCTCACCGGGATTTCGCCGGCGGCCATCTCAGGCCTTGGCGCCTATCACACAGCATGGAGGAAAAGGGCCTATGATCCTGAAATCTAGCACGGCGATTGCGCTGTTGCTCACCATGACTTCCACCGCCTGGGCCTTTGATTGCAGCAAGGCCTCGACAGCGGTCGAAGAGACCATTTGTGCCAATCCCGATATCAAGGCCGCGGATGACGCGCTGGCCGCCGCCTACGCCGAGGTCAAGGCATCATCAGCGCCCGCTGAGCAGAAGATGCTGGTGCGCTCGCAGAAGCGATGGATTGCCTCGCGCGAGGGCTGCACGGAAGCCGAGGCAGGCATCACGGCTTGTATTCGCGATGAAACAGCCAAGCGGCTGCGGCTGCTGACCGGAACACTAGAGAGCGGACCCGGCGCTGGCAACCGGCCGATCCCGGTGTTCGTGATGCAAGAGGGCAACGCGAAAGCCTATGACCTCGACGTACAGCTGTTGCGCTTTGGCGATCCGCAATCGGCCGGTGAGAAAACCCTCAACCGGATCACCACAGAAGCCCGGAAAATGCTGAAGATTGGGCCACATGGCGAAGACACCGGCGGCTCGACCTATGCCATCGTGCAGGCCATGACGATATCCTATGCCTCACCCGAATTCATGTCGGTCATCACGTCCTATTGGGCAGATACCGGCGGCGCCCATGGCAACGGCGGCGTGAGCAATTCCAACATTGATATGGAAACCGGCAAGTTGCTCGAAATCGGTGACGTTTTCGGCGAAGATACAGCAGCGAAACTCACCGCTGATTGCAAGACGCAGCTGATCGCCGAGAAGCAAAGGCGCCTCGCAGGCGAGACCTATGATCCTGCGGTCGATGATTTTCTGAAGGACGAGGTTATCGCCGAGCATGTCGCCACGCTGAGCCGCTGGAGCTTTCAGGAAAGCAAGGCCAGCGTCAGTTTCGATGCCTATGCCATCGGTTCTTATGCCGAGGGCCCATATGAGTGCGAATTTCCGATGCAGGAATTGAAGGACATGGCGCTGGATGGTACGATTAACTTGCTGGCAAGATAGCGGGCGCATCATCATGTACCAAGAGAGGTGTGCCATGCGTATCGACCACAGGTTCGACGAAAC
>JANPCS010000422.1:0-7697 GCA_031431065.1 Hyphomicrobiales bacterium
GATGATCTGGGGTACCGTTTGGGGTGCCGATTATTTGCGATTGTGACCGAAGCATAGCAAACAACGGCGAACAGTAAAATAGCTATCGTATTGAAATAATGAGGTTCTGTGAACGGTAGCGAACAGTGCCGAACGCAAAGCACTCCCTTGGTAAGGGAGAGGTCGTGGGTTCGATTCCCCCTGGCAGCACCAGTTTTTCTGTCAATTTGAACGGTTTTGCCGTGCAGCGGCCTTAGGTAGCGGCCTCGGGCAGCGGCCCGATGAATTCGATTCCGAATTTTTCGCAAGCCTCCTTGATGACCGCGCCATCTATGGGTTTTCCTTTCGGCTTGCCGTCCGGGCCCAAGCCATTGGTAATGGCGCGGTAAAATTCGCCATGGCGCGGCGTCGTCAGGATCAGATAGCGGGCCTTCTCCGACTCGATCCGGAAGCCGTGGATGGTGCCGCCGGGCACGTGCGCGAAGCTACCCGGCCCCGCCGCAACAGCGGGGCCATCGCCGATGAAGAGAGCGACCGTGCCCTCCAGCACATAGAATGATTCCATGTCATCGGGGTGGCGGTGCAATGGCACCGTCTCGCCAGACTTGGCGGTCTCATCGACAAGGCAGAACTCATTGCCGGTCGTGGCGCCCGTCGCCAGAAAATGCGTGACTGTCGCGCCCATCCGGCGTTGCTCGCTTTCCCCGGGGCGAACCACATAGGCGGATGCCGCTGCCGGGTGTGGGTTCGAAACTTGCGCTGCACGGTTCATCTGTCACCTCCATGACATTGGTTGTTCTGACATTCACTTCGAGTTGTCTGGTCTCTTGCTTGCGTTCGGTCCCGCGGCAACTTCCGACACTGCGAGACCGAGCCAGCTTGCCGCCATGCCGGTGGCGGTGGCCGCCGCCGTCTCGGGACTCATGCCGCGAATGCGCATGGCATTGAAGCCCGGAACATCGAACAGGAAACAGACCTGCGCGACGGCGCCACCGGCGATCTTGGAAGGCCGCAAGGCCTCGGCGACAAAGCCCTTTACCATGGAGCGCAGATAATCTTCCCATTCGCGCACTGCCGGGAGCTGGCGCTCGCGCAGGTCGGCATCGAGCGCACTTCCGGCCCGGGCGTAGAATGTGAACAGCGCCTCGGCGACGCGTTGCAGGCGTTCGACAGGGGCCTGTGCCTCTCCCAGAATGCCTGAGATGTCCTCCGGCTGCGGTGGCTGGGTGCGCTGCATCAGCAATTCGCCGCAGGCCGGAACCAGTTCCTCAAGCGATGGGAAATAGCGGTAAACGGTGCCCACCGCCACGTCCGCGGCGCGGGCGATGTCGGACCAGCTGGTGCCGAAGATGCCGCGCTCGCTGTGCAGCTTCAGCGTGGCATCAAGGATGCGCTGCCGTGTGGCGGCGGCATCAGCCTGCTTGCGGGTCATCGAATAGCGGCGGGGGGCCATCGACTGTCTTCCAATTGATTGAATGAAATATTCAATCAAATTATAATCCTGTCAAGCCCGAATTTGGGTCAATCCGGCTCCGGCTGTTTCGTCATGCCGCTCTGGAAGATCCTATTATTGTGCTCGGCGCGCCACTCTTCCGGCAATTCAAACTCGCCTTGCCAGAGGCCGCGGCGGGCTTTTTTCGCGGCTGTTTCGGCGGCGATGTAATCCAATCCGTGGCTACGGTAGGCAATGGCCCAACCCTGGCGGACCATCTCGGCGTTGATGTCGAACTCCGCCATAGAGCACGAGGCGATGAAGCGGCCATAGCGGTCGGTTTCGAGAATGCGGCAGGAGAGGTCGTGGCCAGCGACCAGGGCTCGCAGCGCCTTGTGGGCCTCGCGTCCGCATGGGTTGTCAGCTCCGGAAGATGACGCGCAGGTCTGCTGCAGTTCGGGTGCATCGATGGCGTGCAGCCGGTATTCGCTGTCGCCCTTCCTGAGCGAGTCGCCGTCGATGGCGGTGAAGCTGCCGCTTTCGGGGGAGAGCCAGCCCAATTTTTTGAGCGCCAGCAGCACCATGACAAGCAGCATGACGAAGACCATCGCATCAGCAAGCGAACGCAGCATCGAGCGGGGCCGGGAGCTCAAGTTTGCGGTGGCTCCCAGCGCGCCGCTGCTTCATCGTCGCTGTCCTTGGCGGCGACCCAAGAGGCACCGCTTGTGCCTTCTTCGCGTTTCCAGAACGGCGCCTTGGTTTTCAACCAGTCGATAAGGAAGTGACAGGCCGCGAAGGCGGCTTCGCGATGCGCGGACGCTGTGATCACCAGCACGATATCGTCGCCCGGTTCGAGGCGGCCATGGCGGTGGATGATGAGGCTGTCGTCAAGCGGCCAGCGGCGATGGGCTTCGGCCTCGATGTCTTCGAGCGCCTTCTCGGTCATGCCGGGATAATGCTCGAGCGTCATGGCGCTGACCTGCGCGCCATCCGAGACATCGCGCACCGTGCCGAGGAACATGACGGTTCCACCAATGTTGGTTTTGCCGGCTTTGAGTTTCTGCAACTCGGCACCGGCATCGAAGGCTGCTTCCTGAACGCGGATCATGGGGCCATTGTGCCTTGATGAGCGGCGATCTTCAATTGCCCGATGTGGCGCCCAAGGCTTTCAGCGCCGCAAAGCCTTTTTGCGGATTGCCCGGCAGGCCTTCGACATCGGGATAGATACGCGGGCGTGCCCATGGGCCATTGACGGCAAGCTTGACCGGCAGGCCGGCGGACGTGCCATCGGCCCCGATGAGCCTTGGATCGGCCTTGAGGTCAACCGCGCGGCGCAAGAGATCGATGTCGCCAGTGGCGGAGAGCGCCAGGCCTCTGCCATCGAGCTTCAAGTTGCCAATCGTGGCGATACCGTCGGCCACGGTGAAATTGGCGGCGAGAGATGTGAAGCCGGTGCCTGACGTGCTAACGCCCGGCCAATTGTCGAGAATGCGAAAGCTGGCCTCACCCAGACCCGCGGCAACATCGAGACCGCTGATGGCGCCGTTGCCGAGCGACAGGCTGGCGGCACCTTTAAGTGTCGCGATGATCTCCTCCTGTGTCTGCCCGCTTCCCGAGAGTGCGGCGGCGATTGTTCCCTTGCCCGACAGCCAGTCCTGTCCGAGCAGCGTTGCGAACAGCAGCCGGGCATCGGCGCCCTCGGCTTTCACATCGGCGGAGAACACCGGCACCGCGGAAGATGCATCAATCGTGAAGCCGGCCGATAAGATCGCGCCGTCACTGGGCCGGAGCGCCATGGAAGCCTGGAATTTGCCGCCGGTGACCGTGGCCACCATCTGCGCTGGCTGATTGTTCAAGAGGCCGTAACGAAGGTCCGGAGTTTCGAGCGTGATCTCGGCGTCGAATTGCCTGAGTACGGCAAAACCCAAGGGCAAGCGGCCCCATGCACCGTCACTGGCGCCCGGCGGCGGCAGGAATTGGTCGAGCGAAAAGTTGGGAGTCGTCAATCTCGCTTGCAGTTTTGGCGCCGCGTTGCGCGTATCGATGGCGATCTCGCCATAAACATTTGCCTGATCCAGCGTGATGTTGGCCTGGCGGATAGCGAAGGCGCGGCCGCTGCTGCCGAGCGCGCCGCTGATCGTCACGGCGCCGAACGATGTGCCCTCCTCGACCTGAAGCCCGGCCCAACGCGCCGCCTGGCGAAGATTGGTGATGGCGATGTCGACCGGCCCGTCGAGGTTCAGGACTTTCGCCACCGACAGGCGCCCATCGAAATTCGCGGTGATCTCCGGGGTCGCAAAGCTGAGCGTCGCGGGCGAGCCATCGGCGCTGACGCGGGCCAGCGATTTCAGCACCATGCCGTAGCGCGCCAGCCGCCCTTTGAGATCGCTGCTGCCGGTGAAGGCAATGCCGCCATCGCTGCCGATCGACAGATCGCCGTTGACATCGCCGATGGCCAGCGCCTGGCCGTTGCGGGCATCGAAATAGCGGACCGCACTTGTGCTGAGGCGAATTGACAGGGGCGTAGCGGGAGCGGTGCCGGAAAACTCCCAACTCGCCCGGTCGCGTTCGTCAACCAGCAGCGCGATTTCGGCACCCTCCAGTGTCAGTGCTGTGAGGTCAGGCGCGGCGCCAAACAACTGCGCCAGGCCGACCGGAATACGCAAGCGTTGGGCTGTGATGAAGCGGCCCTCCATGCCCTCCGGGCTTGCGAGACTCACCTGTTCCAGCGTGAAGGCCAGCGGTGCGAAGGACAGATGCGCGCCGCCCTTGACTTCGAAATTGCGCGACAAGTTCTGGCGCACGTGGGCCTCGATCCCGGCGATGGCCAGGTTGGGCACAACGGCCAGCCAGGCGGCCAGCGCCAGCAGCAGGACGATGATGGCGCTGCCGCCTAAGGCTAATGTTCTGCGCATCGGAAACTCCAGAATTCGTGGCCGCTTCTGGGCGGCACTTGCGGCTGTTTCGTGACAGCACTAGACGATTGCGTGCCAAGCCGGAGATTGCCTTACATGACCGACAGCCCCTTGTGGACCCCCGATGAGGTCCGGATCGTGTCCTCAAACCTCTGGCGCTTCATGCAGCAGCGGCGGTTCAAGAGCTTTGATGACGTCTTGCGCTTCTCGGTCGATGAGCCGGAGGCTTTCTGGTCCGATGTGTGGAGTTTCTGTGGGGTCAAGGCCGAAACGCGCGGCGAGCGGGTGTTGGTGGCCGGGCATAAGATGCAGGAGGCGCGTTTCTTTCCCGATGCCCGGTTGAACTATGCCGAAAACCTGCTGCGGAAAGGAGACGACAGCGATGCCCTGGTGTTCCGCGGCGAGGACAAGGTGATGAGCCGTATGAGCTGGCGCGAACTCAATCAGGCGGTGGCGAAACTGCACCGGGCGCTCGCCGCAGCGGGTGTGAAGGCCGGTGACCGGGTGGCGGCAGTCGTTCCCAACATGCCGGAGTCAATCGTCTGCTTTCTTGCTGCCGCATCGCTTGGCGCCATCTGGTCGTCATGTTCGCCGGATTTCGGCGAACGGGGAATCCTTGATCGCTTCGGCCAGATCGCGCCAAGGATTTTGATCGCCTGCGATGGCTATTACTATGCCGGCAAGACCATAAGGTTGACGGAGAAGATCGGCAATGTGCTGAAAGAATTGAAGAGCGTCGAGCGCGCCATCATCATCGACTACATCGGTGAATCGGAAGCCGTTGCCGGAACTTTGCGCGGCGGCGTGCGCCTGTCGCGCTTCATGTCAAGTATGAGTGCCGAGCCGATTGCTTATGCCCAGCTACCCTTCGATCATCCGCTCTATATTCTCTATTCCTCGGGCACCACCGGCATTCCCAAATGCATCGTGCACCGGGCCGGCGGCATCTTGCTGAAGCACCTGGCCGAACACGTGCTGAACAACGACACCAAGCCATCCGACAAGCTGTTCTACTTTTCGACTTGTGGCTGGATGATGTGGAACTGGCTGGTCTCCGGGTTGGCCGCCGGTGCCACGCTGCTGCTTTACGATGGCTCGCCGTTTCATCCGGGCGGACACGTGCTGTTCGACTATGCCGACGAAGAGGGCATGACGATCTTCGGCACTTCGGCCAAATACATCGATGCGGTGAAGAAGAGCGGGCTGACGCCGAAAACCACGCACAAGCTGGAACATTTGCGCGCCATGCTATCGACCGGATCGCCGTTGAGTGCCGAGAGTTTCGACTTCGTTTATGATGGCATCAAGGGCGACATGCAGCTGGCCTCGATCTCGGGCGGCACCGATATCTGTGGCTGCTTTGTCGGCGGCAATCCGCTGTCGACGGTGTGGCGCGGCGAAATCCAGGGCGCGATGCTGGGGATGGCAGTCGATGTCTATGACGAGCAGGGAAAATCGGTGAAGGAGGAGAAAGGCGAGCTGGTTTGCGTCAAGCCGTTTCCCTCGATGCCGGTGATGTTCTGGAACGATCCGGATGGATCGAAGTATCACTCTGCTTACTTTGCCCGCTTTCCCGGCATCTGGTGCCACGGCGATTTCGCCGAGATCACCGCGCATGGCGGCATGATCATTCATGGCCGCTCCGATGCGACGCTCAACCCCGGCGGCGTCAGGATCGGCACGGCGGAAATCTATGCCCAGGTCGAACAGATCCCGCAAGTTATTGAGGCGCTGGCCATCGGCCAGGATTGGGACAATGACGTGCGCGTGGTGCTGTTCGTCCGCCTGGCGAAAGGCGTGGCACTCGATGCCGAGCTGATGGCGAAGATCAGGCGCCAGATTCGCGATGGCGCCTCGCCGCGTCATGTGCCGGCCAAAATTGTCGCGGTGGCCGATATTCCGCGCACCAAATCCGGCAAGATCACCGAACTCGCGGTGCGCGACATCGTGCATGGCCGCGAAGTGAAAAACCGCGAGGCCCTGGCCAATCCGGAGGCATTGGAACTCTACAGGGGCATGCCCGAACTTAAGACGTGATATGCGGTTCGTGCAGGGTGCGTGACAGCAGGATGACCGGCAGCAATCCGGCGGCGACGATGGTGAGTGCCGGAAGCGCACTTTCCTCCAGCTGATCGAGCGAGGCCAGCATGAAGACCGTGGTGGCCAGCGTCTCGAAATCGAAGGGCCGCAAGATGAGCGTGGCCGGCAGTTCCTTCATGCAGTCGACGAAGACCAGAAGTGCTGCCGAGACCAGTGCTGGCCGCAGCAGCGGCAGATGCACCTCGAAGAAGGCGGCGAGAGGTCCCCGCCCCAGCGTGCGGGCGGCGGCGGCAACGTTGGGCGTCACCTTCTGCAGGCCGCTTTCGATGGCCCCGAAGGAGACGGCGAGAAAGCGCACCACATAGGCAAAGATGATGGCGGCGATGCTGCCCGACAGCAACAGCCCGGTGGAGAAGCCGAAGCGCTCGCGCATGAAGGCATCGAGCGTGTTGTCGAAACCAGCGAGTGGAATGAGAACGCCGATGCCGAGCACCGTGCCCGGGATGGCGTAGCCCATCGAGGCGATGCGGATGACTTGCATGGTGAAGCCGCCGCGCATCATGCGGTTGGCATAACCGAGGATCAAGGCGAGGGCGACGGCGATGGCCGCGGCAAGACTTGCCAGGAGTAGCGAATGGCTGACGGCTTTGAGATAGGGCAGCGATACCGCATCGCCGAGTCTGGACGATGCAAAGCTCAACAGTACCAGGGCCGGCACCACGAAGCCGATAAGAATGGGAACGAGGCAGACGATGACCGCCAAGGCCCGCTGCCAGCCATTGAGGCGGATGCGGTCGGGCTGGCGCGGGCGCTTTGAAGGCAGGCCGTATGACTGCTTGCGCCGCGCCTGACGTTCGACCCACACCAGAACGAAAATGAAAAGCAGCATCACCGCCGCGATCTGCGCGGCACCGCCCAGGTTTCCCTGGGCGAGCCAGGTCGTGTAGACGCCGAGTGTCAGGGTGCGCACCCCGAAGAAGCCCGCCGCCCCGATGTCATTGAGGCATTCCATCAGCGCCAGGCTGACACCGACCGCGATCGCCGGGCGCGCCAGCGGCAAGGCCACCGCGCGGAACGCGCCCCACGATGTTTGCCCTAGGGCGCGTGCAACTTCGAGCTGGGTTGCCGGCTGGCGGATGAAGCTCGCCCGCGCTGTCAGGTAAACATAAGGATAGAGCACCATCGACAGGACGAAGATGGCGCCACCCAGCGAGCGGATGTCCGGAAACCAATAGTCGCTGGGCCTGCTCCACCCGAACAGTCCGCGCAACCAGGTTTGCAGCGGACCGGCATAGCTGAGGAAATCGACATAGGCATAGGCGACGATGTAG
>JANPCS010000423.1:0-7575 GCA_031431065.1 Hyphomicrobiales bacterium
TTTTCTTCCTGTCTAAATTCCGGCCTCGCTCAGAGGTGAGGCCAGTTTCAGAAATATGGTTCAACCATGCCCGTCAAATCCGGGCACGGCGCCGCAACTCAGACGCGGCGGCGCTTGGGCGGGCGGCAACCATTGTGCGGGATTGGCGTCACGTCGCGGATCGAGGTAACCTGCAGTCCACAGGCCTGAAGGGCGCGAAGCGCTGACTCGCGGCCAGCACCTGGACCCGACACCTCAACCTCCACCGTGCGCATGCCATGTTCCATGGCGGCGCGGCCTACCTGTTCGGCGGCAACCTGAGCAGCGTATGGCGTCGACTTGCGCGACCCCTTGAACCCCAGCTTGCCAGACGAAGCCCAGACAATCGTGTTGCCCTGGACATCGGTGATCGTGATCATCGTATTGTTGAACGATGAGTTCACATGAACGACACCCGACGAAATATTCTTGCGCTCTTTGCGGCGCGGACGTGCAGCTTCTTTAGCCATATTCTTCTGCCTTTACTTCTTCTTGCCGGCGATCGCCTTGGCGGGACCCTTGCGGGTGCGGGCGTTGGTGTGGGTGCGCTGGCCCCTGGTGGGCAGGCCCTTGCGGTGACGGAGGCCCCGGTAGCAGCCCAGGTCAACGAGGCGCTTGATGTTGATCGACACATCGCGGCGAAGGTCGCCCTCCACCATGTAGTCGCGGTCGATCACTTCACGGATGGCCAGCACCTCGGCGTCAGAGAGGGCGTTCACCCGCTTTGCCGGCTCGATCTTGGTCTTGGTGCAGATCTCCACAGCATTGACGGGGCCGATGCCATAGATATAGCGCAGCGCAATCGCCACGGGCTTGTTGGTCGGGATGTTGACGCCTGCAATACGGGCCACGCCTGTTCTCCTAATATCTCCAACAGCATAAGCTGTTGAATTTCATTGTCTTTCTCTTAACTTCCCCGGGCGCCAACAAAGGCGCAAGGCCGCACCTCAAGGGACTTTCCCCTGAAGCCAGCCTGTTCCGGACCGATATTGCCGCCGTCTTTAGGAGGGAATCGCTTACGCGTCAACCCAAAGACTCACGGCAATTTCGGCCCTAAACCCGTCGCAGCACATCTTCGATCTGGCGAGTGACATCGGCAATGCCGGCCATACCGTCAATTGTCTTCAGCGTGCCGCGTCCGCCATAGAATTCGACCAGCGGCGCGGTCTGCTTGTTGTAGATCCCGAGGCGGTCACGGACCGTATTCTCGTTATCGTCGGCGCGGCGAATGAACTCGGTTGAGCCACAGACGTCGCAAATTCCCGCCACTTTCGGTTGCTCGAAGCGGTCGTGATAGCCCTTGCCGCACCTGGCACAGGTGTAGCGGCCGGTGATGCGCTGAACCAGCGCTTCATCGTCTACCTTCATCTCGATCACCGCATCGAGTTTCAAGCCCTTACCGGCCAGCATCGTGCCAAGGGCTTCGGCCTGCGCCGCATTGCGCGGGAAGCCATCGAGGATGAAACCCTTCTTCACGTCGGGCGCATCCAGACGGTCGGCAATGATACCCACCACAATCGCGTCCGAAACCAGTTCGCCGCGATCCATGATGGCCTTGGCCTTCAACCCGGTTTCGGTGCCCGCCGCAACCGCTGCCCGCAGCATGTCGCCGGTCGAGAGTTGCTTCATACCGTGACGCTCTTCGATCAGCTTGGCCTGCGTTCCCTTGCCGGCCCCCGGTGGGCCGAGAAGTATGATGTTCACCGCTTGCTTCCCCTGAGCTTGGACTTCTTGATCAGGCCCTCATATTGCTGGGCCAGGAGATGTCCTTGCACCTGGGACACGGTATCCATGGTGACGCTGACGACGATCAGCAGCGACGTGCCGCCGAAGTAGAAGGGAATACCGGTGTAACCAATCAGGAACTCGGGCAGCAAGCAAACCAGCGTCAAGTAGAGCGCGCCGATGAGCGTGATGCGGGTGAGCACGTAGTCGATATATTCGGCGGTGCGTTCGCCAGGACGGATGCCCGGAACAAAGCCGCCGTATTTCTTGAGGTTGTCGGCGGTCTCTTTCGGGTTGAACATGATCGACGTGTAGAAGAACGCGAAGAACACTATGAGCGCTGCATAAAGCGCCAGGAACAGCGGCTGGCCGTGGCCCAGCATAGCGGTCAAGGTGTTCAGCCAATCCGGCCCCTGCCCCCTGGTGAAATTCGCGACGGTGATCGGCAGCAGCAGCAGCGAAGATGCAAAGATCGGCGGGATGACGCCGCTGGTGTTGAGCTTCAGCGGCATGTGCGAGCTTTCGCCCTGGAACATCTTGTTGCCGACCTGGCGCTTCGGATACTGGATCAACAGGCGGCGCTGGGCGCGCTCCATCAACACGATGAAGGCAATCACCACAATGGCCATGATGATGATGCCGAGGATCACGAAGGTCGATACCTGGCCGGTGCGGCCGAGTTCAAGCAGCCCCGCGATACCGCTCGGCAAGTTGGCAACGATGCCGGCGAAGATGATCAGCGAAATACCGTTGCCGATGCCGCGCGAGGTGATCTGCTCGCCCAGCCACATCAGAAACACCGTGCCGCCGGTGAGGGTGATCACCGTTGAGATGCGGAAGAACATTCCCGGATCGACAACCAGTCCCGGTTGGCCCTCAAGACCAACGGCAATGCCATAGGATTGCAAGGCCGCGAGGAACACGGTACCGTAGCGCGTATATTGATTGATCTTCTTGCGGCCCTGCTCGCCCTCTTTCTTGAGCGCTTCAAGATGCGGCGAGACCGACGACATCAGCTGGATGATGATCGAGGCCGAAATGTAAGGCATGATGTTGAGGGCGAAGATCGCCATGCGGCCCAATGCGCCGCCGGCCAGGTTGTTGACCCAGCCTAAGATGCCCGACGAATTCTGCGCCGCGAATTTCGCGAGTTCGGCGGCATCGACTCCGGGGATGGGGATGTAGCTGCCGAGCCGGTAGACAATCAGTGCACCAAGCGTGAACCAGATACGGTTCTTCAAATCCTGAGACTTGGCAAGCGCGCCGAAGTTCAGATTTGCTGCAAGTTGTTCCGCGGCAGATGCCATTCAATCGTCCTCGCGCTAGGTCCCGGGGCACAACATGTGGGGCCCGGGCGCCACGCTTGCAAGCCTACTTGGTTTCGGCGGGTGCTTCCACCGGCTTCAGCATCTTCACGCTGCCGCCGGCCTTTTCGACCGCGGCAACAGCGCCTGCCGTCGCATGATAGACCTCGAAATTCAGTTTGGCCTTCAGCTCACCCTTGCCGAGCAGGCGCACGCCGCCCAATGGTGCGGAAATGACGCCAGCCGCCAGCATCGCAGCGGCCGTCACCGGCGCTGATGCATCGAGCTTCTTGGAATCAATTGCCGCCTGAACGCGCGACAGGTTCACTTCATTGTAGGCGACCTGGTTTGGCTTGTTGAAGCCGCGCTTCGGCAAGCGGCGATAGATCGGCATCTGGCCGCCTTCAAAGCCGGCCTTGGCGCCGCCCTTGCGGGCCGTCTGGCCTTTGCCGCCGCGGCCGGCGGTCTTGCCCAGGCCCGAACCCAAGCCGCGGCCCACGCGCTTCTTGGTATGCTTGGCGCCGGGATTGTCGGCAATTTCATTGAGTTTCATTGGCGTCGATCCTTATTCCATCACACGCACCAGGTGCGCGACCTTGGCGATCATGCCCCGCACGGCTGGCGTATCTTCCAGCGTCGAGGACCTGTTCATCTTGTTCAATCCCAGGCCAATCAGCGTTGCGCGCTGTTCGGAAGGCCGGCGCTGCGGGCTGTAGACCTGCTTGACCGTTACGGTCTTCTTGTCATTTGCCATGATCCTGCACCCTCTGCTTATTCTGCGACTGAAGCGTCGCCGCCACGGCGCCGCAGCACATCCGAAACCTTCTTGCCACGGCGCGAAGCCACGGCACGAGGGCTGGTCTGCTTCTTCAAGGCGTCAAACGTGGCGCGCACCATGTTGTAAGGGTTCGAGGACCCCTTGGACTTGGCGACAACGTCCGCCATGCCCACCGATTCGAACACAGCGCGCATCGGGCCGCCGGCAATGATGCCGGTGCCCGGAGGAGCGGTGCGAAGGGTCACCTTGCCGGCACCCCAGCGCCCGTCGATGTCGTGATGCAGCGTGCGGCCTTCGCGCAGTGGCACGCGGATCAGGCCGCGCTTTGCGGCTTCGGTGGCCTTGCGCACCGCTTCCGGCACTTCACGCGCCTTGCCGTGGCCGAAGCCGACGCGGCCCTTCTGATCGCCCACCACCACAAGTGCCGCGAAGCCGAAGCGCTTGCCGCCCTTCACCACCTTGGCGACGCGGTTGATGTGCACCAGCTTGTCGATGAACTCGCTGTCCCGCTCTTCGCGGTTGTCCTTGCGATCGCTGCGCTCGGAACGTTCCTTGGCCATATTGCTTTCCGCCTATCGTTCGTCGGAGAAATTAGAAATTCAAGCCGCCCTCGCGGGCGGCATCGGCGAGCGCCTTGACGCGCCCGTGGTATTGATAGCCGCCACGATCGAAGACGACATCCTTGATGCCGGCCTTGAGGGCGCGTTCGGCGATGAGCTTGCCGATCACCGTCGCGGCGGCCTTGTCGGCGCCGGTCTTGATCGTGTCTTTAAGGTCCTTTTCAAGGCTGCAGGCAGCAGCGACGGTCACACCCTTGGCGTCGTCGATGACCTGCGCATAGATGTTCTTGCTGGAGCGGAACACCGATAACCGGGGACGCAGCTTGCCGCGCGCCGCGAGCGCCTTGCGCACGCGGACTTTACGGAGTCCTTGAGATTTCGTAGCCATGGCCATCACCTGTTACTTCTTCTTGCCTTCCTTGCGGAAGATGTATTCGCCGGCGTATTTCACGCCCTTGCCCTTGTAGGGTTCGGGGCCACGGAAATCGCGGATTTCCGCGGCAACCTGGCCGACCCTCTGCTTGTCGATGCCGGAGATCACGATCTCGGTGGGCTTCGGCGTCTTGATCTCGATACCTTCCGGGATCGGGTAATTGATGTCGTGGCTGTAGCCAAGCGCCAGCTGCAGGACCTTGCCTTGGGCGGCGGCGCGATAACCGACACCGGTGATTTCCAGCGACTTGGTGTAGCCCGCCGTCACGCCCTTGATCATGTTGGCGATCATGGTGCGCGACATGCCCCAGGCGGAGCGTGCCAGTTTCGACTTGTCCCTGGGATCAACCTTGACTGCGCCTTCGTCCATCTTGGCGATGACCTGGTCGGTGAGGAGAAACTTGAGTTCACCCTTCGGACCCTTGACCGAGACATTGAAGCCCGCCAAATCGACCGTAACGCCGGCCGGCACAGGGACTGATTTCTTACCGATACGAGACATGATGGGTTACCTCAGAACACGGTGCAAAGGACTTCGCCGCCGACGTTCTGGGCGCGCGCGTCCGCATCGGACATCACACCCTTGGGCGTCGACAGGATCGAAATACCAAGGCCGTTATAGACCGTGGGCAAGCTCGTTACCGAGACATAGACGCGGCGGCCGGGCTTCGAGATGCGGCTGAGCTCGCGGATGACCGGCGCGCCATCGAAATATTTCAACTCGACTTCGATATCGGCCTTGTTGTTGCCCTGCTGCACCACGGCATAGCCGCGGATGAAGCCCTCGTCCTGCAGCACGTGCAGCACGTTCTCGCGCAGCTTGGAGTGCGGCGTGGAGACCTTGGTCTTGCCCCTCTCCTGCGCATTCCGGATGCGAGCGAGCATGTCGCCGATCGGATCATTCACACTCATTCTTCTCTCCTGAAGTCCGTATCTGTTACCAGCTCGACTTGACCATGCCGGGGATCAGACCCTGGTTGGACATCTCGCGAAGCGCCAGACGCGACATCTTAAGTTTACGATAGTAGGCCCGCGGACGGCCGGTGATTTCGCACCGGTTGCGGATGCGGGTCTTGGCCGAATTGCGCGGCATTTCGGTGAGCTTCAGCTGCGCCGCGAAACGTTCCTCGATCGGAGCGGTCTTGCTCTGGGTGATCGCCTTCAGCCGCGCGCGTTTCGCGGCAAACTGTTTCACCAGCTTGCGGCGGCGGTTGTTCTTTTCTACCGAGCTTGTCTTCGCCATATAAGCTATACCTCAGCCTGAACCAGTTTCGTTGTTCGCTTATGCCGCCTTGCGGGCGGGTTTGCGGAACGGGAAGTTGAACGAGTCGATCAAGGCGCGCGCTTCAGCGTCCGTCTTGGCCGACGTGCAGATAATAACATCCATGCCCCAGACACGCTCGATGCGGTCGTAATCGATTTCCGGGAACACGATGTGCTCCTTGATACCGAAGGCATAGTTGCCGTAACCATCGAAGCTCTTGTCCGAAAGCCCACGGAAATCGCGGACGCGCGGCAGGGCAATGTTGATCAGGCGATCGAGGAATTCGTACATGCGCACCTTGCGCAGCGTGACCTTGCCGCCGATCGCCAGGTTCTCGCGGATCTTGAACTGCGCGATGGCCTTGCGGGCCTTGGTGACGACGACCTTCTGGCCGGCAATCTTCTCGAGTTCCGAAACCGCCACCTGAACCAGCTTCGAGTCCTGCGTGGCCTCGCCAATGCCCATGTTCAGAACGATCTTGGTGATCTTCGGAACCTGCATCGCGTTGGTGTAGCCAAAGTCCTTGATAAGCTTGGCGCGGATAACCTCGTCATAGTGCTTGCGCAGACGCGGCACATAGTCAGCAGGCAGCACCTCCTGAACGGCAGGAGCCTTGACGGCAGCGGCCTTGTCAGCCTTGGCCTTCTTGGCGTCGGCCTTCTTGGCGTCAACCTTGGCAGAGTCGGCGGGCTTTGCCGCTGGCTTTTTTGCCACATCCTTAGCCATCGATCACTTCTCCCGAACGCTTGGCGACGCGCACTTTCTTGCCGTCGGCCAGTGTCTTGTAACCCACGCGGGTCGGCTTGCCGTCCTTGGGGTCGCGCAGAGCCAGGTTTGAAACATGGATCGGCATTTCCTTAGTGACGATGCCGCCTTCCTGGGCCGCTGTCTGCTTGGTGTGGCGCTTGGCGAGATTGACACCACGCACCACGGCCCGGTTTTCGGTGGGGATCATGCGGACGACTTCGCCCAGCTTGCCCCTGTCCTTGCCGGTGATGACAATAACTTTGTCACCCTTCTTGATTTTCAGTTTCAGCGCCATCACAGCACCTCCGGCGCAAGTGAAATAATCTTCATCTGGTTCTTGGCACGCAGCTCGCGCGGCACGGGTCCGAAAATACGCGTGCCCACCGGCTCGCCCTGCGCGTTGATCAGCACCGCCGCATTGCGGTCAAAGCGGATCACTGAGCCATCCGGACGGCGGATGTCCTTGGCGGTGCGCACCACGATGGCTTTCATCACGGTACCCTTCTTGACGCGGCCGCGCGGGATGGCTTCCTTGATCGACACCACAATAATGTCGCCAACCGAAGCATACCTGCGTTTCGAACCGCCCAGCACCTTGATGCACTGCACCCGGCGAGCGCCGGAATTATCCGCGACATCTAGATTGGTTTCTTGCTGGATCATTTGATCACCCGTTCACTCATTGGACCTCTTGGGGTCCGATTCTTCTATTACGCCTGACCCGCAGCGACCTTCTCGACGAGGGCC
>JANPCS010000424.1:0-2106 GCA_031431065.1 Hyphomicrobiales bacterium
GCCGCTGTTGCCGGTGATCGTGTTGTCGCCGCCGTTGCCGGTGCCGTCGATGTCGTCCGACCCGGTCAGAACCAGATTCTCGATTCCGGCGGCAATCGTGAAGCTCACCGAAGAACGCACCTCGTCGGTGCCGTCCGTGCCGGTTTCATCGGCGGTGTCGCCGATGTTGTCGACGATGTAGATGTCGTTGCCGTCGCCGCCAACCATCGTGTCGGCGCCAAGGCCGCCATCCAGCGTATCGTTGCCTGCGAGGCCGTTCAGCGTGTCGCCTTCGACCGTCGTGCCGTCGTCGTCGTCAAGAATGTCATCGCCGCTCGTTCCATCAATGACCGCCGGCAGAACGTCAGCCACCGCGATGGTGATCACCTGCGTCACCGTCGTCGTGCCGTCGAACACCGAGATCTCGACGTCGTAGGTACCATTGGCGCCGGCATCGGCCGGATTTTCGAAGTCCGGCGAAACGTTGAAAGTCAGAATGCCGGTGACGGGGTCGATGGTGAATTTGCCATTGTCGGCCGCAGAACCCGAAATGCTGTAGACGAGCGCGTCGAAGTCGGCGTCGCTCACATCGACCTGGACAGTAGTACTGCCTGTGCCAAACACATTCTCATCAACAATATAGGCGGTGGTATTAAAGACGGGAGCAGCCATTGGGGATATCCTTGTCCAGCAGGTTGTCGACTACGAGGGGTTGACCAAAAAATTCGAGTGAGTATCTGGGCGCTTATCCTGGCGGCGCCCAGCGGCGCTCACCAACAAGTTTACCCAACAAATCACACCCCTACTCAACAGCAGAAGTCTCAAAGTTGGCTTAACGAATTGAAAGCATGTGTTGCTATTGCCTGCCAAGCTTGAAGCAGGGCCGAATTCTTCACTCAACTGCACATCCGGCGCGCGAAACGGCGGTTCCCATGAAATACAAGGACTTAGCTTATCGCTTCAGCCAGCGTCCGTGACGAATTTCTTTGCGGCAGAAACTTATATTCTCACACTTTCTCAACCATAGTTGGAAGGTGTAAATGCCTTGTTAATTGCTTACGCTCTGTTTACCTATGCCGCGCCCTAGCCGTTTCGATCGACCGAAAAATCACGGCGCACTGAAAAGATCGAAATCGAAAACCCGGCCACCACGTCGATAAGGGCCATCACCGTCAGCAGGAAGAAAGTGGCGGTTCCGCAGTAGTCGAGCAGCAGGAAACACACCAGCGCCACGACGAAGACCGCCGTCGACAGCATATGGTCGGCAATGGTTCCACGTCCAGCCCGTGCTGCCTTCAGCATCTCCAAGAACAAGGCCACCAGCCCGGCCAGGACGAAGAAGTCCCCGGTCCGCAGCGTGAAGGGGGCACCCGAAGCCAGCATCGCCGAGAACGCGTCGCCATCCAGCAGCAGGCCGCCGCCCATGCCCATAATCATGTAGGCCGCAATCACAATGGCGAGCACGGGGAAGGACTGGACATAGGTCATGGCAGGACACTCCTTGAGATGGTCCTTGATGCCCAAGTCGCGCGATTCCCGCAAAGCCGGAATGCAGGTGGGGCAGGAGGAATTGGCCTTTGCTCCGGACACCCGCGGGCCTATATTCTCCGGACAATCATGGAGGTCACAATGGCACTGCAAATTGGCGACGTCGCCCCGGATTTCGAAGCCGAAACCACCGAGGGCCGCATCAAGTTCCACGGCTACATCGATGGTTCCTGGGTCGTCTTCTTCTCGCACCCGAAGGATTTCACGCCTGTCTGCACCACCGAGCTCGGCTCCATGGCCAGGATGAAACCGGAGTTCGACCGCCGCGGCGTGAAGCTCATCGGCATTTCGATCGACACGGTCGAAACCCATCAGCGCTGGAAGAACGACATCAAGGAGGTGACCGGCTCGTCCGTCAATTACCCGATGATCGGCGATGAGGACCTGCACGTCGCCAAGCTCTATGGCATGATCCATCCCAATGCCTCGGGCAGTGCGGCCAACCGCACGGCGGCCGACAATGCGACGGTCCGCAATGTTCTCATCATCGGGCCGGACAAGAAGATCAAGCTGATCGTCTCTTACCCGATGAGCACCGGCCGCAATTTCGATGAGATCCTGCGGGTCATCGACTCGCTG
>JANPCS010000425.1:0-2238 GCA_031431065.1 Hyphomicrobiales bacterium
CCAACCCGGCCAAGTGCACCAATGACAATGGCCCGTGGCCGGTCGAAGCCTTTCAGCTCGCGCGCGAGATCGGCCAGAAGCGCTCCTTTGTTCGGATACTTGACAACCGGCCCGGCAATGCCGCCGCGCTGTTGCGCCGCCCAGCACTTGAGCGCCAAAGCGGCACCCGCGTAACCCGCCCAGTAACCGAAGGCGGCAACGCGGCGGCCCGATTCATCGACCAGATATTCGAGATCATAGAGCGCGCCGTTCCCTGCCTTGAAACGCCTGAGCAGAACTCTACCCGCTGGCTGGCCCTTGAAGGCATGGCCGAACATGATGTGGCGGTGGATCAGCGCAGTGCCGTCTTCCGGCAATTCCTTCAGTCCGAAGATGACTGCGTCAGGGGGCGCCTTGGGCCATAGATTCTCGGCGGAAATCTCGCATCCGGCGGCGCGATAGCCGTCAATCGGAATGGCCCGCACCGAACTTTGTTCCACCGTCACGCGGATGCCAGCTTTGACCAATGCCGCGGCACCGCTCGGAGTGAGCCCGACGCGCTCTTCATTTGGCCGTTGTTCGGCCCGAACCCAAAGATGTGTCATGCCATCACTCCAGATACGCTTGCGCCGGTGATCTCGCGCATCGCCGTCAGAAACTGGGCCACTTCCCGCAGGGTGTTGTAGTGGCTGAACGATACCCGCACACACGAGGCCAAGCCAAGCGGCTTCAACACATTGCCGCTGTAGTGGTCGTCCTTCCGCGTATGGGTGCGGATGCCGCGAGCATTGAGTTGGGCGACGACACGCTCCGACTCCGTGCCGGCCACAGTGAGCGACACGACACCCTCGCGGCCGGGCGTATCGGCACCGCCGATGATCGTCACACCCGGCAACTCGGTGAGGCCCTTGAGGTTTCCCGTGCCATGCAGCATGGCGTGGCCGAGCTGACCTTCATGGTCATGGATGGCCGTTGCAGCGGCCTCGATGCGGGTTCGGCGGTCGCTGCTTTTACTGAACTGACTGCCGAGCCAGTCGAAATAAGAGACCACATCCGAGAACGTCGCATAACTGCCGGTGTCGCGCGTACCGAGTTCCCAGCTTGCCGCCGATCCGCCGATGACAACTTCCTTGGTGCAACCCGTCAAGCGATCGGACGCCCAGCCGACGCCATAGCCATGGCGCGAGAAAACTTTGTAGGGCGAGACCGCGTAGCCATCGATGCCATAGGATGCGATGTCGATGTCCCCGTGGCTGGCGTGCTGGATGCCATCGACGATGATGAAGCAGTCGGGCGACGCCGCGCGGATCGCCGCTGCGACCGCCGCAACATCAATCGATATGCCGGTGACCGGCGAGGTGTGGATGATCGTCGCCACGCGCACATCAGACGTGATGTGACGGCGGTAGGCATCGGCATCGACTGATCCAGTCTTGTCATCATGCTTGACGAGGATATGCGGGCGACCCGTCACATCGGCCCAGCGCGACATGGCGCTGCGGGTCGCCGGATGTTCGAGCGTCGCCGACAGCATGATGCCGCCCTTGGTTGCGCCAAGCGCGGCGGTGCGTATCAGCCGGAAAAGAACCTCGGTGCCGCTCTCGCCGATAAAAACCTGGCCTTCGGGCGCGTTGAAGAACAGCCGCATGTCGGCTTTGCTTCTGTCGATCACCGCCATCAAGGCTTTCGATGCCGGATTATCGCGGCCCTGATTGTCGGGGAAGGCCGCGTAGATGCCGGAGGTCTCGGCCACCGACTTGAGCGTCAACGCTCCGCCGGCATTCTCGAAGAACACGCGCCGACCCTCGAAGGGGCACGTATCGACATGCGCGAAGCGGGCGCGCACGTCGTCCAACAGTCCGGGGATTGTCGTCAGCATCTTTCACTCCAAAAATGGCAGGGAAGTTTGTTCGTTTTATCGCGGCGGCTTTACGGCCGCATGTGTTCTTGCCCAATCATAGGTGCCTTTCGCCATCCGCTCTTCTCCCTGTGGGCCGATCCTGCCGGCCTGTTCTAACGTCCATTCTCCCGGCGCGGCAAGGGACTGTCAGATATGAGCGTGGCCGCTATCGGCCAGGATCAGGTCGGAAGCCTTCTCGCCGATCATGATCACCGGTGCATTGGTGTTGCCGGAGACCAGCCGCGGCATGATCGACGCATCGGCGATGCGCAAGGCCGAGACGCCCTTGACCTTGAGGTCCGGCCCCACCACAGCCAGATCGTCAATGCCCATCCGGCAGGTGCCCGAGGGGTGATAGA
>JANPCS010000426.1:0-2113 GCA_031431065.1 Hyphomicrobiales bacterium
ACCAGATGATCCCAGGACGAGAACGATTTGCCGTACCGGTCGCCGTCGTGGCGCTCCACCGACGCCTTGAATGCCCGCCGGTCGACCGGCGTGAGAAGTGCGCCAAAGCGGCTAGATTCAAACCGCATGCCCGTTCCTCTTTCCAAGTCTCGACAACTCGAAAGATAGGCATATGCCAACAAGAACGGGCATGCATCGTGACCAATCGACTCATTCCCCGGACAGCCCTGCGCTCAGCGGGAGAAGACGCCGTGGATACCACCCCTTCGCCTGGCCCATCGTCAGCCCACGGACGATATGCTTCTGCGTCAGCAAGATGAAAACATCCCCCTGCGCGATGCTGACGGGCAGGTTGAGCCCGCATGTGCGAAAATCATTCAGGCCCATTGACGGCGCGGCCATGGCTGGACAATGTCATCGGGCATTTTTAAGGGATCCCTTGCGATGACCGAAACCTATGAGATTCTCGCCATAAAATACGCCTGTCATCGGGACCGCACGCGGGGTGAGAACTTTCTGTGGCCGGACGATCACGCCAGCCCCGAGCCGTTGGATTTCTTCGTCTGGGTGATCCGCAACGCCAAGCGCACCATTCTGGTCGATACCGGGTTCGATGACGCCGAAGCCAAGCGGCGCAACCGGCCCATCGACATTGAACCATGTGAAGCGCTGCGCCGCATCGGCGTCGAGGCCGATACTTTGTCGAGCGTGATCATCACGCACCTGCACCATGACCACGCGGGAACGCTCGACCGGTTTCCAGCGGCGAAGTTCCACATCCAGGAGGCGGAGGTGAGCTTTGCGACCGGCCCTTGCATGTGCGAGGAGCCGTTGCGCGGCGCCTATAGCAGCGAACACATCTGCAGCCTGGTCAGGAAAATCTACTCGGGCCGCGTGCAGTTTCACGATGGCGACGCCGAAGTGGCGCCCGGCATCAGCCTGCACAAGGTGCCGGGCCATACCAAGGGCATGCAGTGCGTGCGCGTCGAAACAGCCTCCGGCCCGGTCGTGCTGGCGTCCGATGCGGCGCATTATTACGAGAATTTCGAGCGGCGCCAACCCTTTTCGGTCACGGCGGACGTCGAGCAGACATTGCGCAGCTATACGCGGCTGGAACAACTCGCAGCCTCGCGCGCCCATATCGTTCCGGGCCACGATCCACTCGTGCTGAAGCGCTACCCGGCGCTCAACGCCGAGACCACGGGCTTCGTCCATCGCGTGGATCTGCCGCGGCGCGGAGTTTGACACCCGTCTCAGGTTCCCCTATAGGCCTTTCACTCACGGGGTCATCTGGCCCCGTGTTTGCTTACCCGTGCCCCACTCGTGGGGCTGTCGGCCGGGAGACCGGTGTTCGAGGAGGGTGGGTTCTCTCAAACGTCTTGAAGGAGACCGTAAATGACGAAGCGTGCCAACGCCAAATACAAGATCGACCGCCGCATGGGCGAAAACATCTGGGGCCGTCCCAAGAGCCCGGTGAACAAGCGCGAATATGGCCCCGGCCAGCACGGACAGCGCCGCAAAGGCAAGATGTCCAACTACGGCACGCAGCTGCGCGCCAAGCAGAAGCTGAAGGGCTATTACGCCAACCTGTCGGAACGCCAGTTCGGCAAGGTCTACGAGGAGGCCATCCGGCTGACGGGTGACTCGTCGGAAAATCTCATCGGCCTCTTGGAGCGCCGCCTCGATGCGGTGATCTACCGCGCCAAGTTCGTGCCCACCATGTTCGCGGCGCGGCAGTTCTGCAGCCACGGCCATGTTAAGATCAACGGCCGCCGCGTCACCATCGCCTCGATCCGCATCAAGGCCGGCGATGTCATCGAGCTGACCGAGAAGGCCAAGGGCCTCGCCGTGGTGCTGGAAGCAATCCAGCTCGCCGAGCGCGACACGCCCGACTATATCGAAGTCGATCATAAGGCGATGACCGCCAAGCTCATCCGCGTGCCGGGTCTGACGGACGTTCCCTATCCGGTTCAAATGGAACCGAACCTGGTCGTCGAATATTACTCGCGTTAAGCTAAACGGTTTATTAGCTATTCATAAGCCCGTTGCCCTCCTGCAGCGGGCTTATTTTTTTGCAGGTGACTGCCTACGGGGCGGTCCGGTTTTGCCGGAC
>JANPCS010000427.1:0-8096 GCA_031431065.1 Hyphomicrobiales bacterium
ATCCAGAAGCAAGGTGAGGGTGATGATGAGTCCGAATATGCGGTTGGAACGGAAAACTTCAAGGCAGCGCGTGGCATTGTCCGCTTCGAAGCGCGACAATTGCCATGCCGCATGCAGCGCTGCCGCGGCAATTCCCACATGCGCGATGAGGCTGCCGCCCGCCACCCAGATCGCCGCATCGATCAGCGCCAGGCTGGCGAAGAAAAATCCTGCCAGCCACGGCAGCGAATTGTCGCCGAATTTCAACGCCGTGGATTTGACCCCGATGACGGCATCGTCTTCCCTGTCCTGATGTGCATAGATTGTGTCATAGGCCAGCGTCCAGGCGATGCCGCCGCCATAGAGCAGCAGCGGCGCCAGCGACAGCGCACCATGCAGCGATGCCCAGCCGACCAGTGCTCCCCAGTTGAAAGCCAATCCCAAAACCGCCTGTGGCCAATAGGTGATGCGCTTCATGAAAGGATAGACGGCGACGATGTCGAGTGAGGTAATCCCGAGGATGATGGTGAAGGAGTTGAACTGCATCAGCACCACAAACCCCGCGAGGCAGAGTGCCACGAGAAAGACCAGTGCCTGCCTGACGCTCACCTGGCCCGCTGGAATGGGTCTGAGCTTCGTTCGCTCCACCATGCCGTCGAAATCGCGGTCGGCGATGTCGTTCAGCGTGCAGCCAGCGCCCCGCATGATGATGGCGCCGATCAAGAACAGCACAGCATACCAGAGGTTCGGAACGCCACCCCCCAGCCCGATGTGGCCCAGCAACAGCCCCCACCAGCAGGGCAGCAGCAGCAGCCACCAGCCGATCGGCCGTTCCAGCCGCATCAGCCGCGCGTAGGGCCGCAAGGCCTGTGGCAGCAAGCGGTCCGCCCAATGGCCGGGCAGGGCGTCGGCTATTTTTGCGGCCTCGCGGCTGGCGTCGCTCATCGGCGCGGTGTACATCAGGCATCCCATGAAAACCACCCCTCGCCTTCACCTTGACGCCACCCTCATCGCCGCCTCGGAAATCGAGCTGCCGCGCGAACAGGCGCATTACCTCACCTCCGTGTTACGGCTCGGCAGTGGCGATCCGGTCAGCGTCTTCAACGTCAGTGACGGCGAATGGCTGGCCTATCTCGCCACGGTGTCGAAGAAATCGACCACGCTCCGCTGCGAACGCCGTGTTGCCGATGTGTCGCCACCGCCTGACATTGATTACCTCTTTGCACCCTTGAAACATGCGCGGCTTGATTATGTTGTGCAGAAGGCCACGGAACTTGGCGCGCGCCGGCTGAGGCCGGTCATCACCCAGCGCACCATTGCCGAGCGTGTCAATCTCGAGCGCATGCGCGCCAATGCCATTGAGGCGGCTGAGCAATGCAATCTGGTCTTCGTGCCGGAGGTGCATGAGCCAGTGAAATTGCCGAAACTTCTGGCCGACTGGCAACCGGGCCGGGCGCTGGTCTATTGCGATGAGCGGGCGGCGATTGCCGATCCGCTCTTGGCTCTTGAAGCGCTGTCCACGCCCGCCGCCGTGCTGATCGGCCCCGAAGGCGGCTTCACATCGGACGAGAAATCGCTGCTCAAATCGCTGCCCTTCGTCACCGCCATATCGCTCGGCCCCCGCATCATGCGGGCCGATACGGCGGCCGTCGCCGCCCTGGCGCTGGTGCAGGCGGTGCTCGGCGATTGGCATCACGAAACTTGATCAATCGTCACCAAATCTTTGTCTTGCCCGATGAAACAGGCCCGCCTACATCCTCGGTCGTGAGTTTGACAGGAAGACACTCGTGAGCGGACCAGCCCCCGACACGCCCAAGGCGCGGCGATCGATCGAATCCAAGGCCCAGCTCATCGAGGAGCTGTCGTCGGGCTCGAAACCCAAGGATCAATGGCGCATCGGCACAGAGCACGAGAAATTCCCCTTCCTCACCGATACGCTGGGGCCAGTGCCCTATCACGGCCCGCGCTCGATCAAGGCGCTGCTCGAAGGCCTGCGCGACCGCTTCAGCTGGGAAGGTGTGTATGAGGGTGACAACATCATCGCGCTGACCGATCCCAATGGCATGGGCAACATCTCGCTCGAACCCGGCGGCCAGTTCGAATTGTCGGGCGCACCGCTCAACACCGTGCACGATACCTGCGAAGAGGTGCATGAGCACCTGACGCAAGTGCGCGAAATCGGCGACCGGCTCGGCATCGGCTTTCTGGGGCTCGGTGCCTCGCCGGTGTGGACCAGGGCCGAGACGCCCGTGATGCCCAAGGGCCGTTATGGCATCATGGCGCCCTACATGGACAAGGTCGGCAAATACGGCCGCGACATGATGTTCCGCACCTGCACCGTGCAGGTGAACCTCGATTTCGGCTCGGAAGCCGACATGGTGCAGAAGCTCCGCGTGTCACTCGCCCTGCAGCCGATTGCCACCGCGCTATTCGCCAATTCGCCGTTCCTCGAAGGCAAGCCCAACGGATTCCTGTCCTTCCGCTCGGAAGTCTGGCGCGATACCGACAATGCCCGCTCGGGCATGCTGCCGTTCGCCTTCGAATCCGGCATGAGCTTTGAACGTTACGTTGACTACGCCCTCGATGTGCCGATGTATTTCGTCATGCGCGATGGCCAGTACATCAATACGGCGGGCGAAAGCTTCCGCGCGTTTCTCGATGGCAAGCTGCCGCAGCTTCCCGGTGAGAAACCCGTCGCCAAGGATTGGGCCGATCACCTCACGACGATCTTCCCGGAAGTGCGTCTGAAGAAATATCTCGAAATGCGCGGCACCGATTCAGGTCCATGGCGCAGGCTCTGCGCGCTGCCCGCCTTCTGGGTGGGGTTGTTCCACGATCAGGCCGCCCTCGATGGCGCCTGGGAGATTGTCAAGGACTGGACCGCCACCGAACGCCAGCAACTCCGCGACGACGTGCCCGTGCAGGCACTCAATGCAATGATCCGTGGACGGAGTGTTCAGCAGATCGCCAAGGATGTCTTGAAGCTCTCGCGCTCTGGCCTTGAGGCCCGCGGGCAGCACGGTTGCAAAGGCAAATCAGAAGCGGCTTTCCTCGATGTACTGGACGAGACAGTATCAACTGGCAATACCGCCGCCGAAAATCTGCTGGCTCTCTATAACACCAGCTGGAACGGCGACATCACCCGCGTCTTTAGGGACTACGCTTACTGAAAGCAGAACAGCATGCGCGGGAATTTTCTGAACTGGCTTGAACTGCGATACGCCCCGAAAGCAGCGGCGTCGCGCGCCGCTAACGTTTCGCGTATTGAGAAGGATTACGGGGACCTGGAATCGATTTACAGGGATTCCGGATTCACCGCTATCATAGATCAGCTAACTTATTCGGTTGCCGACGAGAAACGCAACCGGACCAATCCATCTAGAATTCGAATTGATGGCAATATTCGCAACGGCTTGGCAACGTACAAGGCGGCCCTCGCCTTGTATGAATCGTTTCTGAAGAACGAGACTGCCGCGATTGTGGAAGGCAATTCCGATAATGTGAGACGCGATTCAGCGGTCAGCATGGCGGAATTCGGTAGCGAAATTGAGCGGCAAAAACTCACTCTTGAGCGCGATATGCAGATTGCGTTGCGCCGCGATATCGGGAGGCTAGGCCGGACACTAATCATCATTGACAATGATTTGGAGCGACCGGTCAACTCAGGTCTGATTGACATTACGTGTGAAGATACAGCCGACGGCGCGATTGTCGTCGTTGAATTGAAAGCGGGCAAAGCACAGAGTAGCGCAGTTGGTCAGATTCTGGGTTACATGGGCGACGTCGCCACAGAGGAAGAGGGACGTCTTGTGCGTGGCATCCTTGTCGCTCATGAATTTGAAAGGCGGGTGATTTCCGCCGCTCGTGCCGTCCCCAACTTGAGTTTGATGCGCTATTCCGTCGAGTTCCGATTTGAACCGGAATCGTGATCAGCAGGCAATGGCCGCCACGCCGCTGTTCGCCGCCGCCGCGAGTAGTTCCTTGTCCTTGCTTGCCAGAGGCAGGCCGAGGCGTGTCGCGAGTTCGAGATAGGCGGCATCGTAGACCGTTAGCTTATGTGTTCGCGCCAGGGCGAGGCTCGGTCCCCAAGCGCGAGCAGCTGTCGCAATATCCACCAAGATTGGCAATTGCGCCAAGAGTTCGAGCCGCCGGGAACTGTCGGCCTCGCCGATCCGGCCTCGGCGTTCGGCCTGGCGCAACACGTTGGCGATTTCCAGGTGCCAGAGGCCGGGAACGCGCGCACCTTCGGTTCTCACCCGGTCGAGCATCGCATCGGCTTGCGCGGTTGCTTCGTCGTCAAAGCACCAGGCGGCGGCGAGCGAAGCGTCGATGACGATCACCCGCGGCCTTCGTCGCGCAACTCTTTCCAGGAAAGGCCGCCCAGCGTTGTCCGCTTGCGTAAGTCCTTGAGCACCATCACCACGTCATCAAGGCGATCCCGCGCGATGGCTGCCTCGGGCACGATGCGCGCGACGGACTTGCCATGCCGGGTAATGACGATTTCTTCCCCCGCCTCCACCTTGTCAAGCAGAGAAGAAAGATGGGTCTTGGCCTCGAAGGCGCCGACAGTGATCATTGTTAAACACACCAGAGACATGGACTGGTGTAAAATATAGACCGGAATTATCGAAATTTCAATTACTCCGCCGCCATCAGGCCCGGTGCAAGGTTGGCCATGCTCTCCGTCACATGCCGGGCCAGTGCTTCGATGGCCGAATTCGATTTGCCCGGCCGCCGCACCAGGCCGATTTCAAAGGTTCCGATCTCGGGGAAGCCGTCGCGCTCGGTCAGAATCCGCATACCTGGCTTGACGCAAAGTTCCGGCATGGCTCCCACCGCCAGTCCGGTCATCACCATGGCGCTGATGGCGTTCGAATTGGAACTGGCATAGGCGATGCGGTATTTGCGCTTGTGGCGGTCGAGCGCGCTCAAGGCGGCCTTGCGCCATTCGCAGTCGGGGCTGGCGACGGGCAGCACGTCGAGCAAGTGCACACTGTGGCGTGCCGACGTCACCCATACCAGCGGCTCGCGCCGGATCGGTTCCTCGGTGCGGATATCTCCGAAGAAAGTCACCAATGACAGGTCCATCTGTCCGCGCCGCGTGCGTTCGAAGAGGTCCATGCTGCTGATACATTCGACATTGACCGCCACCAGCGGGTGGGTGCGCGCGAAGCGGGCGACGATCTCCGGAAGAAACCGGTCGGCATAATCGTCCGGCGTACCGAAGCGCACCGTGCCGGTCAGCTCCGGCCGGGTGAACGTCGAAACTGCCTCGTCATTGAGGCTGACCATGCGCCTGGCATATTCGATCAGCCGCTCGCCATCGGCCGTAAAGCGGCTGGCCCGGCCATCCCTAGCAAACAGCGGGCGGCCCAGAAGCTCCTCCAGCCGCTTCATCTGCATCGAGACCGCCGACTGCGTCTTGTGCACCTCTTCCGCCGCCCTCGTGAAGCTGCCGGTGTCGGAAATGGCCAGAAAAGTCTTCATCAGGTCGATATCGAGATTGGGGATCATGATCTGAATCCATCAGCAATTGTCATGAATATCATAAAATACATTCGTTGGATAAATCAATAGGAATTTGGCATGTTGGGTCATCGCAACAGACATGACCATCCGGTTCGGGTGGCACGATGCGGGGGAGGAATGGTCCTTCTCCGCTAGCGAGGAGGACTTTGCCATGAGAGACTATGCTTTGAGCCACGCCCATTCCTTTGAGGCCGCCGGTTCGGCTTCGCTGCTGGGCCGTTTCTTCCGCAATTGGCGGGCCCGCCGTGCCGTCGCCCGGCTTGATATCTTTGACGACTACATGCTGCGCGACATCGGCGTATCACGCGGCGACGTGCACTGGGCGGCAGGCTTGCCGCTCACCGTCAATGCCGCGCTGGCACTGGAGGAACGGTCCCACCAGCGCCATCGCCGTTCGCTCGGGGATTAACGCTTGGAAATCGCGTTCTTGACGGCGTTCAGCAGGTCATCGGCGGCACCGCCGCTGGATACGCTGCCGCCGCCGAGCACGTCTCTCAGGATGTCATCGAGTCCGCCGCCTTGTGCAGATGTGCCGCGCCGCGCCGGAGGTGCTGCCTCCTCTGGCTGACCACCGCCCAGCATGCCGCCGAGAATGTCGCCGAGGCCACCGCCGCCGCCCTGTTGAGCGCCACCACCGAGAATGCTGCCGAGAATATCACCGAGCCCGCCATTGGCGGCTTTCGATGCAATCTGCGACATCACATAGGCAGCAACGATCGGCAGCAGCTTCTTGAGGATTGCTTCGCCGATGCCGGACGACGCCGACAATTGCTGTGCGACGCCGCGGCTCACATCTTTCGAGCCGAAGATCCGGCCGAGAATGGCATTGCCATCATCGACAGTCCCTGGCGACGAGAATTTCGACGCATCCTCGGCATAACGCTGCGGGCTTCCGCCCCCAAGCGAGCCGAGAATTTCAGCAAGCCCGCCACCACCCGATTGCGAGTTCTGGCGCATGCCTGCGGCCACCACCGGCGCCAGCGCCTCGAAGGCGGCCCGCGTTTGCTGTTCGTCAAGACCAAGCTGACGGCCGATTGCCGAAAAATCCATGGGATTAGCTCCTATTTGCCGATGTTGCCGAGGATATCCCGGAATATGTCCTCGATGGAAGCGGAGGTTGTACGGTTTTTCGATGACGATGAACCGGATGTCCTCGCCGTCTTGGTTTTCTTGGGTTTGGTTCTGCCGGTCTTCCGCTTCGAGCGGCTCTTGGTATAGCCCGTGGTGCTGCGCCAGCGCCTGGACGACGTCAGTTCGCGCACCATGCCCTGCACTGCTCCGGTAATGACGGCGCCGACAATCGTGCCGATGATCCCGGTGTCAGCGCTGCCTTGTGAAGCGGGCAGGGCGCCGGCCAGCGCCATCGGCTTATTGGCCTGGGCCAGGGCAGCCACGACGACGGTGGCCGAAATCGGCGCCAGCTTGCTCAATTCGCGTTCCGGCACATCCTCGGCGGCCTGGCGCAGGGCCACCATGGCGTTGTTGCGCGAGCCGTAGATGTCAACGAGAATGGCATTGCCGTCGCTCACCGCTTCTTCACCCGTCACGGCGTCGGGTTCTTCCAGCGGCGAAGCCTCGGCGCCATCCTCGATAAGGTCGAGCAGCGACTGCAACAACTCGCTGTCATCGGCTGCCTTGGACTTCAGTTGCCTGGCGATGGCCGGGCAAAGCGATTGCATCGCCTTAGCGGTCTGGTCCTCGTCGAGATCGAGGCTTTCGGCAATCGTGGCGAAGAGCCGGCCGCCCTGCGCCGCTTGCAGCATCGCCATCAAACTCATCTGCCCGCTCTCCCGGCCTGCCCGCTCGTTCCGGCAATCTTATAGGCTGTTATCGCCGAGGCAATGCCGAAGATCACCGATCCGATGGCGGTTCCAGCCAGAAAGCCTTCGGGTCCGGCGAGGTAAGAGCCGCCCATCGCGAACGGAATGGTGCCAAGCGTGGCGCGCCCCCAGTTGAACCACGTCGAAAGATTGGGCCGCCCGAGATTGTTGAACGCCGCGTTCGATACGAACAATGCCCCGACAAAGGCCCAGCTGATGGCAATGTAGGTGCAGAAGAACACCACCAGATCGACGGTGCGGCCCGAGGCATTGAAGGCTTCGGCAATCTGATGGCGGAAGACAAAGAGCAGGATTGCCGTGATGGTCGTGTAGACTGCCGAGAACATCAGCCCATCATTCAGCGTCTGCTTGACGCGGTCGAATTTGCGCCCCCCGTGGTTCTGACCGATGATCGGCCCCACCGAACCCGCCAGCGCGAAGATCATGCCGAACCCCACCGGAATGACCCGTCCGATGATCGCTGATGCCGCCACCGCCTCGTCACCGAAGGGTGCAACCTCATAGGTGATATAGGCATTGGCGAATGGCGTTGCGAGCTGGGTCAGCATGGCCGGGAGTGCAATCGCCCTGATCGCCGGAAAATCCCGCTTCAGACCTGAAAACCGCATCGGGTTGATGAAGCCGTGCACCTTGGAGACGTCGTGAACACCCATGCCGAAGGCGGCAGCATAGGCCACCACATTTGCCGCCGCCGCACCCTGGATGCCCCAGCCAAAGCCGAAGATGAAGATCGGATCGAGTATCGCC